>NZ_CBFIIF010000025.1:0-44035 GCF_965662665.1 Congregibacter sp.
AGAACCCACTGCATTAAGGCTCAATGCGTTGATCTCATCACCGTCAGAGTTGATGGCCACGCCGTTCTCCGCAAGAACCACGTAGCGCATTACACCGCTATCATCCGCAGCATCTTCACCACCGATAAAGCCTGCTTCACCCTCACCGTCAACATTACAGGGTGTGGAGTCACAAGCATTGTGAGGAGCAAATCCGCTGATCTGCACGCCACCCCACTCACCAGGACCTTCGATACCATCATCAACCGAAGAGAACACGATCGGTGCCATTGCTGTGCCTACGGCATTGATCTTGCTGCCGCGGGTCACATGAAGCACTGAAGCTGCCAGTGGGTCATCAGATGGCAAGCCAACGATCGAGACACCGGGAGCGATAGTCAGCGTTGCGTTCACCAGAGAAGCACCGCCCTGACAAGTCGTAGCGTCGGTCAGGAGGCAGTTACCATTACCGATGTTTACGCGACCATCCAGCTGGTAAACATTACCGGCCGTCAACGTCAGATCACTGAGATAGGTACCATTAAGACGGCATACACCGGCCTCAACTTCCTCTGTACCTTCAGGACAACCCTCGACTACGGGAGGAATAGCGTTTCCTGCACCGAAGTCCAGCGTCCAACCGGCCCACCAGGGATCGGATCCATCAGGATTCACAGCGCCCATGTAAGTCGTAGGCTCAAAGAAGCTGGCATCGAAGTCCTGGGGATCGCCGTCCGCAACGCTCGGCAGATCAAAGCTAGCGCCAATGGCATCCCAATCAATGGCCGTGATACCGGAAGCCGCAGTCGCCTGAGACGCCAGAATGTCATCGAGGGAAGCCGCGGCAATAACGACAGAATCGTTATCTACGGAAGGCTCATTCGACAGCATGCCGCCCGCACCAGGGATGTTGGAGCAATCCTGAATCCAGTTATTGAATACCAGAGACATATTGATGTTGGCCTCTGCACCATCTTCGATCTGCGCACAGGTATCGAAGGTGCCCGTCGCGTCACCCGCAACAGTCATTACCATGTTGTGGAAGAATCCACCGGTGCTGTCCTTGAAGCGAGTGATGAAAGGCGAGTCATCGGCCTGCTTGTCAGCGATAACAGTGGTATTGACCACCGTTGGCTTGGACAACCACTCCAGTGAACCCTCGGTATCCATCTCAAAAGCTTCACCGCTGCCGCCGCCGTGCTGCTTAACGAGGACGTACTGCAAGTTGCCCTGATAGCCCTCATCCCAGTCAACGGAGTCGTCGTTGGCATTGGAAACGACAAGGTGCTTCATGTTGGCGGTGCCACCATAAAACTCCACACCGTCATCCGATGTCTCGTGAATCTGAATGAAATCAAACTCGGTACCAGAACCCACGGCATTCAGGCTGAGACCATTGATCTCGTCACCGTCAGAGTTGATGGCAACGCCATTTTCCGCAAGAACTACGTAGCGCATCACACCGCTATTGTCGGCTGCATCATCACCACCGATGAAGCCTGCTTCGCCTTCACCGTCCACATTACAGGGATCGGTGTCACAGGCGTTGTGGGGTGCAAAACCGGAAATCTGCACGCCGCCCCACTCGCCAGGTGTGGAGAAGTCGGGATCGACAGAGGAGAAGATAATAGGCGCTGCTGCAGTACCCACAGCGTTGATCATGCTTCCGCGCGTAATGTGCAGCACCGCTGCACTCAAAGGATCATCCGAAGGGAGACCACGAACACTCACGCCAGGCTCAATGGTAAGTGTTGCATTGACCAGGGCATCGCCGTTGTCACAGGTAGTGGCGTCCGACAGGAGGCAGTTACCATTACCGATGTTAACGCGGCCGTCCAGCTGATAGACGTTGCCAGCGGCCAGGGTTAGATCGCTCGTGTAAGTGCCACTGAGCAGGCAGGTTCCTGAGGCAACCTCTTCTGTTCCCGTAGGACAAGCCGTGGGATCAGTGCCGCCATTTCCGCCACCGTTACCGCCACCGTTGCCGCCGCCGTTACCGGTGCCGCCATCGCCACAACTGGCATCGCCGTTACAGACATTACCGCCGCCCGTGTCAGTCGTTGGCGCATCGATAATAATCGATGCACTGTCGCCCTCGGAGCATCCGGATAGGCCCACCAGGGCCCCGGAGGCTACGAGAGCTAATACAAACTGCTTGTTCATCACTATACTCCCTAGTGGATGTCATTGACCCGTTTGGGTCTTCTAGTACTGCTTAGAATTCCCAGTCGAGTCCGAGCTGGAAAGTAGTGCCCTTTTCATAGAACTGGAATACTTGATCCCCTTGGGTGTACTCCACTTCCGCGTCAAATATGTTTTCAATACGCGCCTTCAGGCTTGCCTTTTCTGATATGTCGTAGCGGTAAACCAGATTGAGCTCACCTCGCTCCTCTAACAAAACGTTGGGGAGTCCGAGAATGCCGACGTCAGCGATAGACTCTCCTGTGTGGTTGTAAAGCAGCGTTAACTGGTGCCCGCCGGGTACGTTGTCATAGCCGATGACGAAGTTGGCTGTGTACTCCGGTTGTCCCTGCAGTGCTCGCGTGTCGCCATTGAGAAGGGTGACTTCCGACTCGATGTAAGCCGCATTGAAGGAAACAAAGAGTGTGTTGTTGTAGTCATCAGTCAACAAAAACTCTTTGCGACCCTCTAACTCGGCACCGTAGAGTTCTGCCGCTTCGGAGTTCTGAAACGTTCGGGAGTTACTGGCCGTACCGGAAGCCGCCTGATAGACCCGCTCGATCGGATCGGTCATGTCTTTGTAAAATATCGCCGCTGACAAGTTGTCGGTATCGTTATCGCCGAAGTACCA
Source organism: Congregibacter sp. (assembly GCF_965662665.1). Taxonomy (NCBI): domain Bacteria; kingdom Pseudomonadati; phylum Pseudomonadota; class Gammaproteobacteria; order Cellvibrionales; family Halieaceae; genus Congregibacter; species Congregibacter sp. The sequence goes on from NZ_CBFIIF010000025.1 coordinate 2,792, forward strand.
CTCCCAACGCAGGTCAGCATTGAAAATGTCGGAAATCGTCAGATTTGGATTACCCCTCACACGAACGTTGAATTCGTTGTCAAAGAACACAGCGTTGGAGGCTTCTTTGAAATCCGGTCTCGCGACGGTTTGACTCACGGCGAGTCGCAATTGCTGAGTGTCCGAGTAGAACCAGTTGATTCCCAGAGCGGGTAACAAGCTCCCTTCGTCAACAATGCCCTGAACAGGGTTACCCGTGGTCAGGTCGAAAGTATCGGTGACCTGCTCGTACTGCTCGTAGCGGGCACCGGCAATAATCTCCCATACGCCATCAAAGGTATGGTCGTACATGGCGTATATGCTGTTGTAATCCAGTTCCGCCTCGTACTCATCCGATACCTGAGTTCGCACCTGGAAGAGGAAGCCAGTGGTGGGGCTATCCTGTACGCCACCCTGGGCATTGTCTTCACAGGTCACGGTCCCCGGACCCTCGCCACAAACAAAGATATTATCAGAGACCAGGACGTTTGGAGATGCGCTTAGCGTGGCGTCTGCACCATTGTTGAAGTAGCCGTAAGTCGCGCTATCTGCATCACGTTCACGGTAAATAGCCTGGGCTCCAAAACGCAGCTGGCCAAAGCTGGCGCCATTGTCGAAGAGATCCCAAGTGATATCAAAGGAGCCGTCGAAGTTGTTATCAATGAGGTCGTCGTAGCGCTTTGATGAACTACCTGACGAGAAGAAAAACCCATTCAGCAGATCGCCCTGCTCATCGTTGGGAAGCGAAAAATCGTAGCCTTCACGCAAATCCGCGGGCTCCGTGAGGTTTGCTTCTGCGTTAAATCGCACGTCTGTACGCCCCGGTACATAACGACGCGCCTGACTACCTGTGAACTGCCACTCCGCAAAAATTGACCCGTCTTCATTAAGGAAGTGCGATCCAACTATCTGTGAGGACAAAAACTGCCGCTCTTCCCACTGACTCGTTGCCTGGTAAACCGAACGGAATTCGTCGCCTTCTCGTCCTACGGAGCGTTCAACAAAACTTTCCGTGGAGCGCGACACAACATTGTTCCACTCAAAGGTGTTGTTTCCGATGTTGTAGCCAACAGACACAAGGCCAGAGATGTCGATATTTTGAGAGTAGGATTCGTAACTTTGGTCGTCGGCGACAATCCCACTGGCGCTATAGCTGCGGCGGATACCGTTACCGCGCTGACTCCACTCGTTGGAGTAATTTACGGCGGTGTAAAAGCCCAGCTCGCCCTCACCAAGATAAAACAAGTCTCCGTAGTTAAAGCCCAGGCCGCCGTTTGGCGTGGTATCAGCAAAATCGAGGTCCCAATCCTGAGCAAGCACGATGCCCGCGGTGCGCTGGAGCTCTCTCAATACACTCTGTTGCAGGGTAAAACTGTTGCCATCGTCATCCGTGAAGGTTCCGCCATCGGAGACAATATCCCCGATTGTGGAAACAATAATACTTTCCTCGCGCGTGCCATCATCCCAGCCGAGGAAGTCAAAGTCGCCGCTAGCCGGATCAACACCCACGGTGTTGCCGGTAAGATCTGTCACATAGCCCAGCGACGCCGTAATATTTGCCGAGCGCTCATCGGGAAACGTCTTAGTATTGATCACCAGATTACCGCCCGTAGACTCGCCAGGCATGAAGGGCAAAAAGGTCTTTTTGATGTCCAGCTGGTTGACGAAGTTGGAGGGGAACAAATCCAGGGGAACCGTACGCTTGGTCGGGTTTGTCGACGGCATTGTCGAGTTGTTCAAGGTCGACGTTACGTAGCGACCACCCAGGCCACGGATAAATACGTACTTGTCGTCCTGTACCGCAACACCCGGCACACGAATTACGGACGCCGCAACATCGGAATCGCCAAAGCGCGCTAGCTCCTCAACGCCCAGGGTGTCAACGATCAAATTCGTGTCGCGCTCCGACAGCTCAAAACCGCTGGCGTCGAAAGTTCCCAACACAAAGACTTCCTCGATCTGGGGCGCCGCGATAGAGAAACCCGCATCGGCCTCGGGCAGGTTTATCTGCACACCCCGGGTCACCCCCGCTACAACCCGCACATCGCTCGAGACTCCGCCCGTCGTCACTCGATACAAACCCCTGGGAACTGCCTTGGACGCTTGGCCCTGTGCGTTCGTCGACACACCACCCTGAGCGTTTGAAATAGTCACGAGTTGGTTGGCGGCTGCGTCAGTCCCTTTTCGAACCGTGATCTGCAGCTCCCCCGTAGGGAGATCGCGCCGCTCGGCTGCCGACTCTGTCCGGGAGTACACCTCGATGATTGCCTCGTCGTCGCCACTAGCTAAATCAGAAACAACATCGACCAATTGGCCCGACGCCGAAGAGAACCGTTCACGCTGGGTGTTGCCGTCGCTGGAAGTAATCGTCAGGACACGCTGCCCGCTGCCTTCCAGGTCCACGAACAATGACCCGTCTTGGCGGGTTGTGCCCGCAGTTTCGCCATCGAGCGTCACGGTCGCACCCTGCACGGGCGCGCCTCCGCTGAACACATAGACCAAAAGCTCGTCAGCAGCCATCGACGGTTGGGTGAAGCAAAGTACAGATACCAAGACTGGCCAGGTACGCCGAGCGCCAAACAACTGTGTCATTACGACCTCTAAGTCAGAAATTTTGACGTGGAAGAGTGAAAGCTTCTTCCGTGCACAAATCCAATCCACGCATCGTAGGGACGCAATGTGACGGAAATATTATGGATATATGACGAATTTGTTACAGCCTGAAAACTGGCGTCACAAAAATTTCAAGGAACTATCTTTTTTCTGCAATGAATGCTGTCGACGATGTGCGCAGTCTTCGGAGGGTTACTCATGGAAAAGCAAGCAAGCATCAATACATCCGAAAAACAGCGTCTAAGAGAGAGCATCGCTGAAGAGGTGCGTAGATTTTTGGACGGCGGCGGTAACATTGATGTGCTGGAAAACACACCAGGCAAAGATGTTCAGTATCGCGGCAGCATCTGGGATACCGGCGCCGCCGCCCCGCTTCTGGACTAAGCAGCTTTATCTGCCGGATTTGTTCAGCGCGACTTTAAGGCGATCCTATAAAGGAGGATCGCCGCCCTTTGTGTCTGCTGCGGTAAGGTTCGCAGGTCGGCAACTTCATCTACGGTATGTCCGCCCTCGCCCATTAGACCCAAGCCATCGAGGGCACCATCGACCCGACTGGCCACAAAAGATATGTCCGCGGCCCCCGCACGACGAGGATCTACCGCGATCACCGGGCCATAACCCAGCTCTTCACTAATCGCACTGTACTGCTTGAGTAAATCATCGTTGCCGGCGGATGGCGCCATGGGCGGGTAGCCATGGTTAAAGCTGAGCTGCGCGCTGGTTTGCGCAAGGCTGTCCGCCACGATGTCACGCATAAGTGTTTCGGCCCGGTCGATCTGCTGGGGACTGATGGCCCGCATACCACCGGTAACAACGGCACTCTGGGCAATGACATTGTTCTTACCAAATACCGAGCCGCGGGTGTTTTCATCATCGTGCTCAATGTCCGTACCCGCCATAAGAAGGCCCGGATTAAAGGTGAGATTGGGAATCGCGGACAAGGCAACTCGCCAGGCATCGAGTATTCGAGCTGCCTCAAGGGTTGCCCCAAAACCGATATCATCGCGAAAAATCTGGGACGAATGCGCTGGCTTACCCTGCACAGTCAGGCTCCACTCACTGGAACTGCGCCGCGCTGTCACCACCGTCTCCGGGTCCCCATCACCGTCCTCAAAGCCCAACGCGATATCCGCCCAATCCGCTGCAGCCTGCAACTCTTTATTCGCAACCTCAAGGGGCCTGCCACGAGACTCCTCATCGCCGGTCAAAATCACCCGCAGCTGCAACTCGTCCAGCACTCCGACGCTGGCCAGCGCCTTGGCCGCCTGCAGGATAATCACATTTCCGCCCTTCATGTCAGTGATTCCGGGGCCCGCAGCGTGGTGCTCATCAATGCGAGTAAAACGCTGAAAACTGCTATCTTTGGCAAATACCGTGTCCAGATGCCCGATCAACAAGACCTTTGGCCCCCGGGTTCCCCTCTCAGCGATGAGGTGGCCTCCACGGCCAAAGCTGTCACCGTCCGCCCAGCGCGTGGCAAAACCGGCATCGGTGAACGCTTGAGAGAACAAACGCCCTACTTCACGAACGCCGTCGACATTCATGGTGCCGCTATTGATGTTTACCGCCCGCTCCAACAGCGCCAGAGCATCCTCCTGCCCCCGATTCACCGCATCTCTTATGGCGACCTCAGTGCTATCCAGCGCAACGGCAGGAACTACCAGGTTCAGGGTCAAAACAGCGCCAACAAGGCATCGATACAACATAATGGCAGGGTCTCTTTAGTGAATGAGAATTGGAGGGCTCCGCGCCCAAAGAGGGACAATATTAAACTCAAAAGCCACGATATCCTCCTGACAAGCCCCAAATTGTGAATTCTTTATATCAATGGGCGATAGGTGTGCTTGTATCGGTAACAAAAAAATAGTAGCTCAAAGCAATTATCTCTGCTTAGATACAACTAAGCCCCGATGTGTCAAACCAGAGAGGAATAGCGATGCGCCGACAGAAACGCGATATGACTGCTCGAGCTTACGAGCGTGGTTATCAGGCAGGAGTATCAGGTCGCAGCAGCGAAAGTTGCCCCCATAGTACCGAGCAACAACGTATCAATTGGATCACCGGTTGGCGAGAAGGTCACGCGGACCAGTTGGACGGCCTCATAGGCGTATCTGGAGTGCACCGACTGCGCATGCAGTAGGGCTTGTGCTCCCTGGGGAGCCTCCCATCACCTCTCATCCGTGGTGGATCTAAGATGAACGCTACACTGCCAGCACAGGCGAGCTTCTATAGCGCCGCCGTGGCCGCGCTGGACCTGGATGTTGTCATTTACGAGCCGGTAAGCGACGCAAGAGACTTTCGCATACTCGCAATGAACCCCGCCGCCCTGGAGATTAGTCAGGTCGATGCCTGTCGAGAACAACTGGGTTATTCACACAGTGAGCGAGATAACGATATAGAGGCATGGGTAGCTGACCCGAGTCGACTTGCTCTAGCTAGTCTTACACCCTTTGGCTACTTTGAGCTAAGTCCAGCAACTCACGATTAGCCACGGCAAACATGGCAAAATCGGGAGACGAGGTTGTGTGAAGTTCGCCAAGCATATCGGTCCAGCGTTTTAGCAGCGCGCTCTCCTGCTCCTCCCAGGCTTCGATGCAAGCCAGCACGTCGCGATCATCGCCACGAAGTCTGAGAACGCCCTGTGCAAGCGTGCATTGCTGCCACTGAAGATCCTCAATGTAGGCCTCTCGAGCCATGGCCTGCCACTCATTCTCCACTTTACTGCCCAGCACCTGCGCCCCAAACCAGTCGAGCTCCAAACGTTCCCCCAGATGGTAGTACAGGGATGCAACTTCCATGAGGTCGTTACCCGTTTGCGCCGACACGTCGACAATCGCCAATGCCGTCGCAGCATGCATACACCCAGCTACGCGGGCGGCTGTCTCCGCGCCCACGCCGGCCTCGCGATAATCCTCCAGACGCGACTCGTATTGCTCCGCGGCTCGCCCTCTCAGGAGATCCGGCAAAGCACTTTGCAACTCGGTAACTCCAGCGCAGAATTCTTCGATCATGCTTGTGGGGGTGATCTGGTGCCGTCGGTTTCGAAGCACCCATCGGGTAGCCCGTTTCACCAATCGAATGACATCGAGCATCATTTCTAACTGCGTATCGGAAGCCACTGTGAAGTCCAACGCCTCGATGCTTGCCCAAACCGATGGAACTCCGAATATTTCCATCACCGCTGTATAGGCTCTGGCAACATCTGCCACGGGTGCGCCCGTGGCCTTCTGTTGCCTGAGGACAAAGTTCAAGCCCATACGATTCACAATATCGTTTGCGACCTGTGTACACATAATCTCCCGACGCAGACGGTGCTCCGCCATTTCTTCGGGGTAAATTTCTCGCAGCTTGGGAGGAAACGCAGTGGACACTGCCTGAAGCAGATGCACATCAGTGCCCAGATCCGATGCAATCAGTTCCTCCTTCAATATGGCTTTGCTATAGGAAATGAGCACCGAGAGCTCGGGCCGCATAAGCCCCAGGTCATGGGTGCGACGATCAGCCAGCGCGTCGTCCGTGGGTAAAAACTCCAGCTCCCGGTCCAGACGGCCAGCGTTCTCCAGGGTCGAGATCAGGCGGCGATATTCGCCACTACGCACTCGGGCCTCGCGCTCTGCGATACTAATGGCCTGCACCTGCCGATAATTGTTCGCCAGAACCAACTCGGACACCGACTCCGTCATGTCCTCAAGCAATTGATTCCGATGTTTCTCGGTGAGATCGCCCCGATCCACAATCGCATCAAGAAGAATTTTGATATTGACCTCGTGGTCAGAGCAATCCACTCCACCTGCGTTGTCTATGAAGTCTGTATTAGATCGACCGCCATTAAGCGCAAACTCGGTCCTGGCCAACTGGGTAATTCCCAGGTTGCCACCCTCACCGATAACCTTACAGCGCAGATCCTTCGCATTCACACGCAGGGAATCGTTTGCCTTGTCGCCCACATCCATATGAGTTTCAGAACTGCACTTCACATAGGTTCCGATGCCGCCATTCCAGAGCAGGTCAACTTCCGAGCGCAAGATGGCGCTGATCAGCTCCGTGGGCGTAAGTTGATTCACCGCGATACCGAATCGCGCTTTCATGGGCTCTGAAATCGCTATAGATTTCGCGTTGCGACTGAACACCCCGCCCCCTTCAGAAATAAGCGTCGTGTCGTAATCTGACCACCCGGATCGTGGTAACGCAAAAAGGCGCTCCCGTTCTGCAAAACTCCGCTGCGCGTCCGGGTCGGGGTCAACAAAAATGTGCAGGTGATTAAATGCCGCGAGGAGACAGATATGCTGCGACAGCAACATACCGTTGCCGAACACATCGCCGGACATATCACCGATGCCCACGACAGAAAAATTCGTCGTGGCGACATTGACACCCATCTCTCGAAAATGGCGCTCGACGGAGACCCAGGCGCCACGGGCCGTGATTCCCATTTTCTTGTGGTCGTACCCGACACTGCCCCCGGATGCGAAAGCATCGCCCAACCAGAACCCGTACTCATCGGATAAGGAGTTTGCGATGTCCGAAAAGGTTGCCGTACCCTTATCAGCGGCTACCACCAGATAGGGATCTTCATCGTCCTTACACACCGTGAGTGCGGGGCGAACAATGCGATCTTCTTCACGATTATCGGTAATATCGAGGAGGCCGCGGATAAAGGTCTTGTAGCAGGCAATACCCTCTTCCTGCATTTCGTCGCGACTCATATCCTGACGTAAGCGCTTAGCGACAAATCCGCCTTTGGCGCCTACGGGAACAATCACCGCATTCTTCACTTGTTGAGCTTTAACCAGGCCCAAAACTTCGGTGCGGAAGTCTTCCTGCCGATCAGACCAGCGCAAACCGCCCCGCGCAACTTTGCCACCGCGTAAGTGCACACCCTCGACTTGCGGCGAGTACACAAAAATTTCGAACAACGGCACCGGCCGGGGAATCTCGGGGATATCGCCGGGACGAAGCTTGAAGGAGAAATACGATTTACTATCGCCCAGCTCACCCTGCTGGAAAAAGTTAGTCCGCACCGTGGCAGTGATCAGCTCTACATACTGACGAATAATTCGGTCCTGCCCCAGATTTTCCACGTCATCCAGCGCCAGCAAAATTCGTTCTTTGACGGCGGCCTCGCGCTGGTCTCTCCACTCGTCATCACCATCAAACACCGGCGAAAAACGCGTTAAAAACAACTCGACGATACTCGCGGAGATAGGAAGATGCGCCGCCATGGTTTCTGCAATGTAACTGCGCGAATAGGGGAAATTTATCTGCCCCAGATAGCAGGCATAGGCTCGAAGCAAAGCAATCTCTCGCCAGCTAAGACGACTTCCCAGCAGTAGACGGTTAAACGAGTCACTCTCGGCCTGGCCGTACCAGATGCGAGAAAAGGCATCCTCGAATTCTTCTTTTACCTGTTCAAGATCAATATTTTTGGCCAGGGAATAGATCAGGCTAAACTCCTGTATCCAATAACGTCCCTCGGGAGCAGCCCGCACCGGGTAGGCCCGCTCAGCCACTACGCGTAATCCCAGGTTCTCCAGAATTGGCAGCACGTCGGACAAGGGTAACGGCGAGCCCTTACGATACAAACGCAGCTTAAGGTGATCGTCTTTTTCTTCCAGCAAGCGGTACAGATTCATCCCCAGACGATCAGTGCCGTTGAGGGCCAAAATATGCTGGATATCCAGGACTGCGACTCTGGGGTCAAAGTCATCGCGATAACCCGGCGCAAAGCCTTCTCCGAGCTCCCGCATGAGCTGCTCGCCGCGTTCCTCACCAAATTCCTCTAGTAATCTGAGTCGAAGCCGGTCCTTCCACGCTAGCGTTGCCTGCACGATCTGCTCCTCGATTTCCCTGACGTCAAACTCTTGGTTGTGCGTTGGATCTACGCGCAGTACAAAATACACACGAACCAGCACAGATTCGGTGAACTGCGTATTGAACTCAGACTCTTCTGCTGCAAAGGCCTTGGTCAAAATTTGTTGTATGTTCACCCGCCGCTGCGTCGTGTAGCGATCCCTCGGCATGTAAAGGAGACAACTGATGAACTTGCCGTGGGCATCTTTGCGCACAAAGAGTCGTGTATGTCGACGTTCCTGTATCCGATTCACCGCCGAGGTTGTATGAAACAAATCTGCGGTAGATGACTGAAAAAGCTCGTCCCGAGGCATCAGCTCCAGAACACGCTTGAGCTCCCGCCCATCGTGCTCCTCCGCCGCGAGACCCGAGAGCTCCAGCACCTGAGCCACCTTGGACCGCAGAATGGGAATATGCGCGGGATCCATGTTGTATACGGTGGCCGTGTAATGGCCAAGGAATCGATGTTGACCCGTGACCCTACCGGCACCATCAAAAGTTTTGACTTCGACATAATCAGGATAAGCCTGTCGATGGACCCGGGCACGCTGCCGCGACTTACCAAAACTCAGCTGCCGACGATGAAATTCCTCCAACGCCATCGAGGCCAGGTCGTGACCCAGATCCGCAGCGCCTCGAGTATCCCGTTGACGGAGGACACCCAAACTACGCTGAGGATCGACAACCACCTCATCTCCCTCAACGCTTAAGTATTCGTAACCGAGAAACGTCATGTGATCGCTACGCAGCCACTCCAGAAAAGCCGCGGCTTCGTCACGAAAGTCATCGCTTACACAGCCCGCGCCCGCAATGCATTGCTGCGCCTCACTCAAGCGCTCTCGCATGGACCCGAAGTCGCCGACCACCAGTGCGACCTCTTCGAGTATCTCTTGTAGCGTCTCGCGGAGATCATCGAGCTCGCTCAAATCACTATGTCGGGTGATCTCAAAATACAGAAGACTCTCTGCGGAGGCTTCGGTGGCATCGTCTTCGGCGCTTAGGAGCATCTGTAGCTCACCGCTGTCGTCCCGCTGTACCCGCAGGTTACAACTCGCTAAACAGTGAATCCCCAGACTACGCTGATTGATTTCTCCGCGGACCGAGGCTGTGCAAAAGGGCATATCACGACAGAGAATGGCGACAATCGTAGACGAGCTTTCCCAGCCATGACTGCTGATCTGCGGATTGAGCAAACGGACCTTTGGGGCATCTCCGCTCCAGCTGTGCATAAACCGCATCAGGCCATAGAGCATTCCATAAAGATTATCCGGGGAGCGATCTCGCATGTCTTCGGCGGAGAAGCGGCTAAAGAAAGAGTCCGACAGGCGATTCAGGTCTTCCCGATGGCTCTCATCGGCCCGTTTGGCAACGATACCCTCGATGTCGTCAAGCAAAGCCTGCTTGAGTGTTTCCCACGCCATGGCGTGTCCCCCTCACTATATGCGCGTCTCTGCGCTTCGCCTGTAATCAGTGTATCGCAAAGGCTTCTCCTTTGAGCGGCACGATACGGGAACTTTCCCACAAACTATGAGTCGATTACCCGAAGATCAGGTGCTCCGCGGGCTTTACTCCGTTAGAATCGCACCCCTCTTGCGTGCGCCGCATGCCAGACAGGCCATCAACTTGATTACGCTGACTGAAAACCGACAGGAGAGACCTTGACCTCTAGCGATCTAAGACAATTGGAACAGTGGCTGGACCAACAGATTATTGGCCAGAGCCATCTTGTACAGCGGCTCCTCATTGCCTTGCTGGCGGATGGGCATCTTTTGGTCGAGGGCGCGCCGGGGCTTGCAAAGACTCGCGCGATCAAATCCTTGGGGGACGCCCTGGAAGGCAATTTTCACCGCATCCAGTTCACGCCGGATCTTCTGCCGGGTGATGTGACGGGCACGGAGATTTATCGGCCGCAGCAAGCAAGCTTCCACTTTCAGCAGGGGCCGGTGTTTAGCAATCTGGTACTTGCCGATGAGATCAACCGTGCTCCCGCAAAGGTGCAGTCGGCATTACTCGAGGCCATGGCCGAACGTCAGGTCAGTGTGGGCAGTCAGAGTTATGCGCTTCCTCGTTTGTTTCTGGTCATGGCGACACAAAACCCTATTGAGCAGGAGGGAACCTATCCTCTCCCGGAAGCCCAGCTGGACCGATTTCTTTTGCATGTCAAAGTCGACTACCCGAATGCTGACGCCGAGCGGGAGATCCTTCGCCTGACTCGATCCGAGGCTGCCAAAAACACCCCCGCAGAAGCGCCCCAACTTGCCCAGGAAAGTGTTTTCCAAGCGCGGGAAGAAGCCCTCGCCTTACACATGGCTCCTGCCGTTGAGGAATACATCGTACAACTCGTTATTGCCACCCGGGATCCGGCACCGTACAGCGAGGACCTGGCGCATTGGCTCGACTATGGCGGCAGCCCCCGCGCCACCATCGCCCTGGATCGTTGCGCTCGAGCTCACGCCTGGCTGCAGGGTCGTGACTTTGTCTCTCCCGACGACGTTCAGGCCGTAACTGCAGATGTGTTCAGGCACCGACTGCTCTTAAGCTTTGAGGCTGAAGCTGCAGGTGTGCGCAGCGATGAAGTCATTGACGAGATACTCAGATTGGTACCGGTGGCCTGACATACCGGTGTTGACGCTAGATCCCTCACAAGCTGCGCAAGGCGCAACCGTCGATATAGCTCGACTGCTGGCACTGCGGTTTCCTGCACGACAGCTGGATATTCGCAGGCGCCGTCGCGCCCTCGCGCAGCTCTCGGGCGGCCAACGTTCGAACTTCCGCGGCAGGGGCATCGAGTTTGAAGAAGTGCGGGGTTACCAGCCGGGTGACGACATTCGTGCCATCGACTGGCGTGTTACTGCACGAACGGGTTCAGCCCACACAAAGATGTTCCACGAAGAACGAGAGCGGCCGGTGTTGCTGGTGGTCGATCAACGGGCATCTATGCAGTTCGGTTCGCAAAACTGTTTCAAAATTGTGCTTGCGGCAGAGCTGGCAGCCCTCCTTGCCTGGAGCGCACTGGGTAGCAATGAGCGCGTGGGCGGTCTTCTCATGCGGGACAGAGACCACTGGGAAATGCGCCCCAAAAACAGTCGGCGTACAGTACTGGCTTTGCTATCTGCCCTGGCCGAAACGCCTCCCGTAAAAGATCCAGCCTCCGATGGGGATAACCGCTTTAGTGACTTGCTCCGCAGTGTGCGCAGAGTCGCCCGCCCGGGATCCAGCGTCTTTATCGTCAGCGACTTTGATGGAGCGGAGCAGGACGCAGCGCGGGAAGAGTTGTTTCAGCTCGCTCGCCACGTAGAAATTACCGCCATCCACTGCAGTGATCCTCTGGAATCCCAGCTCCCCCCTGCCGGGCGCTACAGCGTTACTGATGGCCAGGCGCGTGCGGAGCTCGACACGGGCTTATCGGGTATATCTCAACGGTTTACCGAGCTCTACGATCAACGGCTTGAAGGCTATGAGCAACAGCTTCAGAGACTGGGTATCCCGATGCTTCGGGCAGATACGACCCAGGCGCCCCTGACCTTACTACGCAATATTTACGGCGCGCAGACGGCCAGCCCAAGCTCCTCGTCAGCTAAAGCGACTGCAAACAAGCATGGATCCTGATTCGATCATAAACATGCTGGAACCTCTCCGGGACCCGGCTGCCGTGCATTGGTGGCCCCTGGCACCGGGGTGGTGGCTCCTCGCCTTAGTAGTTTTGAGTCTTATGGGCTACGGCCTTTATCGTCTTTGGCGCTTTCACCTTCGGGCGGCGCCACTGAGGGCGGGTCGCAAAGCCTTTGCCTCGCTGGAGCAGGCCGAGCTGAGCAATAGCGAACAGGCCAGCGAACTTGGATTGCTCCAACGCAAAGTGGCCATCGGCGTTGCGGGCCGCAAAGCCTGCGCGGGGCTTACGGGTCAGGAATGGGCTGAGTTTTTAAACGGGCTGACCAAGAGCAAGGAAGCATTCTTTGACGCAAGCCTTACGCAGTTCGCCTATCAAGCCCAGATAGACCGACAGGATTGCGACAGTGCTCTGCAGGCTACGCGGCGATGGCTGCAAGACCTGGAGCGGCCGCAATGATTACTCTGGTCTGGCCAGCGATACTGCTACTACTGCCCCTGCCGTGGCTAGTTCGGCGCTTTGTTCCACCCCGGACCGTCGAGCGTCCGGCGCTGCGAGCCCCTTTCTTTCAGCGTTGGCAAAGCCTTGCCGATGCCGACCAAGAGGCGGTAGCCAGCGTCGCAAGAAAGGTGCCTGCCATTGCCCTCTGGGGTATCTGGCTTTGTCTGTTATGCGCGGCGGCCCGACCGCTGTGGGTGGGCGAAGCCATAGAACTTCCCAATAGCGGACGCGATCTGATGCTCGCCGTCGACATCTCGGGGAGTATGCGCGTGGAGGACATGCAGGTCGGTAATCGTATGGCCCGACGTATCGATGCAGTAAAGCAGCTGGGTAGCGACTTCATGTCCCGTCGCAGCGGCGATCGCCTGGGCCTCATTCTGTTTGGCAGTCGCGCCTACCTGCAGTCTCCCCTGAGCTTTGATATTCAGACAGTGCAGCGCTTCCTCATGGAATCGCAGATTGGGTTTGCGGGGCAGGAAACAGCCATTGGTGATGCCATAGGTCTCGCCGTAAAACGCCTACAGGAGCGACCCGCCACCAGTCGGGTGCTCATTCTGTTGACGGACGGCCAGGATACGGCAAGTACGGTAGACCCGCTGGAGGCCGCCAATTTGGCCGCGGATCTGGGCGTGCGTATATACACCATTGGTATCGGCGCTGACTCCCTCACTTTGCCTGGTCTTCTTGGCTCTCCGCTGGGCGCCCGCACGGTGAATCCCTCGGCAGATCTCGATGAAAGCAGCCTCATCGAGATCGCCACCAGCACGGGCGGACAATACTTCCGCGCCCGGGATCCGGAAGAGCTCGCCACGGTTTATCGCCTGCTGGAACAGTTGGAACCGCTGGAAATAGACAAGGCCCTTTACCGACCCCAACAATCTCTTACGGCGCTGCCTTTACTCATCGCCCTGGCACTGAGTTTTGCCTTGGTAATAAATTACCTATGGACGCATCGGTCCGTCACTGCGGCGCGCAATCCCCATCAGGGTGCTGCTCATGAATGAGATCATGAATGAGATCATGAGCAACTTCCACTTTTTGCGCCCGCAGTGGTTGCTACTTCTTTTGCCTGGCGTAGTGCTCGGCATTTTTTTATGGCGGCAACGCGGCCAGGAAGCCAGTTGGTCTCGCATCGTGGCGCCTGAGCTCCTTACGCATCTCATCAGCTCCGAATCTCTGCGCCGGAGTCGCAGCGGTTTACCCGCGCTGCTTGTAGCCTGGGTTGTCGGAATCCTGGCGGCGGCGGGCCCCAGTTGGCAACAACTGCCCCAACCGGTTCTTCAAAAGCAGGACGCGCTCGTCCTCGTTCTGGATCTCAGTTATTCCATGCTCGCTACAGATCTACAGCCGTCGCGACAGGATCGAGTTCGACGCAAGCTTCTGGACTTGCTGCGCGAGCGCAAAGAAGGCCTGACCGCTCTCATCGCCTACGCAGGGGACGCGCACATCGTTGCCCCGCTCACCGATGACAATCCCACAATCGCCAACTTATTGCCGGCATTAACGCCACAGATGATGCCCCTCCCCGGCTCCAACCCGGTGGACGCCCTAGAGAGAGCCGTGGCACTTCTGGACTCTGCGGGTGTTCGTCGGGGGCGTATTTTGCTGGTGACCGATGGCATCCGGAATCGCGACGTCAGCGGCCTCCGCGCGATACTCGAGGGACGAGCTCGGGATCTGGCAATACTCGGAGTTGGAACCCGGGTGGGCGCGCCCATCGCCCTTCCCGGAGGCGGATTTCTGAAAGACCAGAGTGGCGAGATTGTCGTTCCCGCTCTGGATGAGGATTTGCTTCGGGATCTCGCCGCAGACACCAACGGTGCTTATCGCACCATGACCGTAGACGACAGCGATTTGCGAGCGCTACTGGCAAGCTCGGATATCGTAGACGATGATGACACCATCTCCCTCGATCGTCGCGCTGACCGCTGGCAAGACATGGCCCACTGGCTGGTCTTACCGCTGCTGCTCATTGCATTGGGCAGCTTCCGACGAGGCTGGGTGTATCTATTGCCGCTGATGGTCACGGTTTTTCCGGCCCCAAAGAGCCACGCTTTTGAATGGCAGGATCTATGGCTGCGGGCCGATCAACGGGGACAGCGGGCTTTGGAGGCAGGTGATTCGGCCCGCGCCGCCGAGCTGTTCGAGAATCCGGCCTGGCGCGGGACTGCAGCATTTAAGGACGAAAACTATGCCGCCGCCGCTGAGGCCTTTGGGGATGAAGACAGCGCCGACGCCTGGTACAACCGCGGTAACGCACTGGCAGCGCAGGGTGAACTTGAGGCTGCGATCGACGCCTATAAGCAATCTCTCGAACGCAAGGCCGATCAGGAAGACGCTCAGAAGAACCTCGCCACCCTCGAAGAACTGCTAAAACAGCAGCAGGAGCAGCAGAGCCAGCAAGGCGACTCTCAGCAGCAGCCCCAGGACTCTGACGGCAATGAAGAGCAGCAAAACGGCGACAACAGCCAACAAAATCAGCAGTCCCAAAACCCGCAGGACCCGTCGGGTGAGCAGAATGAGCAGCAGCCCGGTTCCAGCGATCAGTCTCAGTCCGATAACAACCAGGAGCAAAGCCAGCAAGACGCGGATAGCGAGCAAGGGTCTCAGGGCGACAGCGAGCAATCGGAACAGGCGCAACAGCGTCCTATGCCCCAACCCCAAATCGATAATAGCGCTATGCAGGAAGACTTGGAGAAGGACCAGGCGATGCAGCAGTGGCTGCGTCGTGTACCCGATGATCCATCGGGTCTGTTAAGAGAAAAGTTTCGTTTTGAAAGTCGTCAGCGACAGCAGCAGGGAAAGAGCCGTGACACAAAAGAAATCTGGTAAGCATTTTCTCTGGGTGATTATGGGCCTGCTGGCGGTATTGGTATCCCCGGCGCAGGCTGCTCTGGAGGCCTCCCTGGACCGCTATAGCATCGCCATGGGTGACAGCGTTCGCCTGTCCCTTCGCAGTGATGACGACAGCGACCCAAGTGATGCCAGCCTGGATGGGCTCCAGGAGCTGTTTGAGGTTCTCCAGCGCTCCTCTAACATCAGCACACGGATAATTAACGGCGAGCGAAGCCAGACCCGTGAACTTACCCTTGAATTAACACCCCGGCGAGAAGGCTCTCTGGTGATTCCGCCCTTTGAAGTAGACGGAAAACGCAGTGAGGCATTGGCAGTAACCGTTGGACCTGAACCTACCATGCAGGCCGCGGATGAGATGGTGGTCTTCGAAGCCGAAGTAGATCGCTCCAAAGTGTATGTACAAGGGCAGTTATTACTAACGCTACGAGTACAGCAAGCGGTGAATCTAGACTCCCGCAGCATCAGTGAGCTGGAAATCGCTAACGCCTATGTCGAAACCCTTGGACAAAACTCTTTTCAACGGACCATCAATGGTCGTCCCTGGCTGGTGCATGAAATCCGCTATGCCATTTTCCCGGAATCCAGCGGCGAGCTGGTAATCCCCGCGCAAACCTTCTCCGGCCGTATTGCTTCGGGACGCCGAACATTGTTTGACACTCGTCCCGCAGGCCGCCTGCTGCGGCGCCGAAGTGAAGAGCTTGTTATTCCCGTGCTACCGCGCCCCGACAGCTATCCAGTAGCAACCTGGCTACCGTCATCCAATCTGCGCATCGAGGAACAGTGGTCAGCCCCCCTTGATCAATTGCGTATTGGTGACTCAATCACCCGAACAATCACCATTACCGGCGAAGGTCTTCAGGGCGCGCAGCTTCCGCCCATCGATGGCAATAGCGCCGACGGACTTCGTGCCTATCCGGATCAGCCCCTGATCAACAACGTTAACGGAGACGGAGGCGTCACGGGTATACGCACTGACAGTCTCGCACTCGTGGCGGTGGGCGATGGCGTTTACGAACTTCCAGCACTGGAAATTCCCTGGTGGGACACCGAGAGCGACAGCCTGAAAATTGCCAGGCTACCGGCACAGCGACTGACGGTTGTACCAAGCCCCGGTAGCCCAAGCACCCCATTGGATATTGATGGCAGCGTCACCACAGCACCGGTGGGGACCTCTGTTTCGACGAGTATCGCTGGTTTAGCGGGTACTTCGGATGTATGGCCCTGGATCGCCGGAGGCTGCGCCAGCGGCTGGTTAATCACTTCGCTGCTGTGGTGGCGTCGCTCACAGCACTCTCCTCCTCAACAGGCGGCACCGCAGGTCATCGAAGACAAAAAGTCACCTAAGCTCTTTGAGGCCTGCAAGGAGAACAATCCGGCCATCGCCCGGGAGGCTCTGCGAGCCTGGCTCCACGAACAGGGGCATAGCGCTCCCATGGAAGACTGGCTACTGGCGCAAAACTCTCCTGCTCTCACACAAGCGGTTCAGGAGCTTGAACGCTGCCTCTATCGCGGCGAGGACAGGACCGCCGGCGATGAATCAACAGGCGTCGAGACCCCAAATCATTGGGACGGAAGCGCCCTGGCAGATGCCATACGTGCACTGCCCAAGGCGAGCAAACAGCGCCCGCCAAAAAGCGCACTTCCAGAGCTCTACCTAAGCCAGTGATTTGCTCACGACCTCGTATACGTCGGGTGACAACGACGACAACTCTGAGAGTCGCACAAGCTCTGCTCGCATAAGTTCGGCGCCTTCTGCGTAGTTGTTCCAACGGGTAAGGGGCGTTAACAAGCGCGAGGCGATCTGCGGGTTTTGCTCATTGAGAGACTCCACAACCTCCCCTAACAGCCTGTAGCCTTCACCATCTGCTCGGTGAAACTGCACCGCATTGCCATTGGCAAATCCGCCAATCAACGAGCGGATTTTATTGGGGTTGCGGCTATCGTAAGCAGGGTGCGACATCAGTGTACGGATGCGACTGACGGCATCCCCACTGGTGTTTTCGGCTTGCACAGAGAGCCAGTGGTTCATGGCCAGGGCTTCTCCTGCAAAACGCTCATAGAAGTCCGCAAGTAACTCCTCGCCAAGAGTCTCCTCGCCTTCGCGCAACACAGCGCGCAAGGAGACCAAACGGTTGGTAAGATTATCTGCAGCGAAATAGTAGTCCGCAGCGCGCATCACACCCTCGTCACCTGCCGTAGCCAGGTAATCAAGCGCAACGTTCGCCAAGGCACGCGACCCAATCTGATTTCCTGTCGCCGAGTAAGATGCATCCACTCGTTGCGACACAAAAAGTGATTCCCAGCGATCCTGGAACACTAGCGCGAGGGACCGTCTAAGGCTCTCGCGCGCTCGAAAAATGCCATGGACGTCTGCCTTGCCGTTATGACTTGCAAGCTCCGTAAGCGTAGTTTCCGAGGGCAGACGAAGCATATCCGCCTGTACCGCCGGATCCATGGATTGACTGCATATCGCTGTCACCGCCGACTCAAGTATGGGATCAAGAGCGCTAATAGCGATGTCGTTCTGAAGATCATGTAATGCAGACACCATCAGCTGCTGCATCGCATCCCAGCGCACAAACTCATCATCGTCGCGGCTGACCAGATTGAGCAACTGCTCCCGTGTGTAGGGATAGTCCACACGCACGGGCGCAGAGAATCCCCGTAGCAGCGATGGCGTAGGACGCTCGGGTAGCTCTGTGAAGCGAAACTCCTGGGAAGGCTTATCGACAATGAGAGTGCGGTGCGTATTGTCTTCGCTTTCTACATCTGGCGACTCTTTCTCAAGCGTTAAGCGCAGATTTCCAGCCTCTCCCAGAAGCCCCATGGCGAGAGGTATTACCAAGGGGGCCTTCTTTGCCTGCCCCGGTGTTGGCGGCGTTTGCTGCGCTATGCTCAGCGTATAGACACTCTGATCCTCATCCCAGCTATCCCTAATCTTCAGCTCCGGAGTCCCTGCTTGAGAATACCAACGCTTAAAATCTGAAAGATCAGCACCGGACGCATCCTCCATGGCAGACACAAAGTCATCACAGGTTACCGCCTGTCCGTCGTGCCGCTGAAAATACAGATCGCTGCCCCGCCGGAAGTTATCCTTTCCAATAAGGGTCTGAATCATGCGCACCACTTCGGCGCCTTTTTCATAGACCGTCAAAGTATAGAAGTTAGAAATCTCAATGAAGGACGCGGGCCGAACCGGGTGCGCCATAGGGCCGGCATCCTCGGCGAACTGCAGCGTGCGCATGGTCATCGCATCTTCGACTCGTTTTAGAGAACGCGACCCCATATCCGCAGAAAACTCAGCGTCTCTAAAGACCGTAAAACCCTCTTTCAGGCTTAATTGAAACCAGTCCCTGCAGGTGACACGGTTGCCAGACCAGTTGTGAAAATACTCGTGGGCAACAATGCTCTCGATACGCTGATACCCAGCATCAGTCGTTGTATCAGGGGCAGCGAGCACGCAGGAAGTGTTGAATACATTGAGGCTCTTGTTCTCCATGGCGCCCATATTGAAATCATCAACTGCCACAATATGGAACACATCCAGATCGTATTCACGACCAAAGCGCTCTTCATCCCAGCGCATAGACCGCTTTAGTGAATCCATGGCATGGTCGCACTTATCCAGATCTTTCTCTTCGACAAGAATGATCAGTCGCACCTCGCGACCGCTCATCGTAGTAAAGCTGTCTTCTACCCGCGCCAGATCACCCGCAACCAGAGCAAACAAATAGCTGGGCTTGGGATGAGGATCTTCCCAGACCGCACGATGACGACCATCATCCAGGGCTTCGCTTTGCACAAGGTTTCCGTTACTCAGAAGCTCCGGGCACTGCTTAGCATCCGCATCGATGGTGACACGGTAAGTCGACATCACATCGGGGCGATCCGGAAACCAGGTGATCTTGCGAAATCCCTCTGCTTCACACTGGGTGCAAAACAAACCTCGTGATCGATACAAGCCCTCAAGAGAGCTATTTGATTGCGGATAAATCCGCGCCGTTGTCTCTAGAATCCCGGTGGCAGGCAGCTGTGCGACAATGAGAAAGTCGTCACTCAGCTCATAGTTGGCCGCATCAACAGGCTTACCATCCAGTGCTAATGCCGAAAGTTCCAGCTCTTGTCCGTTGAGCTCCAGCTTCGCATCGTCCGGCGTACCGGCCGCTCGGCTGAAGTGCAGTCGAGCATGCACAAGACTGTAATCATCGAAGAGCTCGAAGTGCAGTTCCGTACGATCAATACTGTAGGCGGGCGCTTGGTACTCGCTGAGAAAAATGGTTTTGGGCTGCGCATCGCGCATATCAGTTCTCCGTTGTCTGGGATAGCGCGATCTCGTAGCCAGTATGACGCCGCATGTTGATGACCCCGGTATCCAGGATCAGGTATTGCGCCTTAATACCCATGAGAGTTCCCGAAACCTCGGGCAACTTATCGAAGGTCATGGACTTAACCTTGGTGGGATACTCTAAGACCGGATACTCGATGTGCGTGACGTCTTCGGTCTCCAGCGCTGTTATAGCGTCGAGCCCCCGAGACTGTCTGAGCTCTTCGATAACGTCTGCACAGATCTCGGACAAACGCGCTCTTTCCGCGGGAAGATCCATGGGATCATTCGCACCTTTAAGCATTCGCTGCCAGGCCGTTTTATCGGCCACATGAGCGGCGAAAGCCACTTCTACAAGGCCGGAATCCAGACGGCTGGCTACACGAAATGCGGGCAGCGCCTGAGTCGCTCCCTGATCTATCCAGCGAGTTGGGACCTGAGTGCCTCGGGTAATACCGACTTTTAAGCCGGAGGTATTCGCAAGATAGACGAAGTGGTCGACCATACAGTTTGCGTCACCCCATTCGGGTTCGCGACAGGTTCCCGCAGCGTAATGGCACTTCTGAGGACTCATGATGCAACTGTCACACTGCGCCAGGCGCTGAAAACAGGGGTAGCAGTAACCCTGATTAAAACTTTTTTTGGTTTTTCGGCCGCAGTTCACACAATGAATCGCGCCTAAAAAACTTAAGGATATCGACTGCCCGAGTAAGGCATTAAGCGGCACACTGCTGTCGCCCATAGGCAAGGCATAGTCCACCGCGCTGTCGATTAGGGAGGTCTGCATCTTCCTGATGCCGCCCTCTCCCAGAAGGCTACTCATTGATCGTCATCCTCGCTTTGGCTCACCCAGCGCAACTGCTGCTCTTTATCTTTGTCGGACTTGTTCGCCTCAGCCGCCTTTCGCCCTTTGTCGATGTAACCCACGCGTTCGGCTTCAGGGATGTGTTGCTGCTCCCAGGCAATCACCGCTTGAAGGCTATGCTCCCGTTGCTCCGGCGTGACTGGCCGCCCGTCGGGCCAGCGCCCGGTCTCGATACCTTGACGCAATCGAGCGATGACGTCCGGGGTCAGCGTGTCGATAAGTGACTGATAATCCATGCCGCCTCCCTAAAAAGAGGCGAGATTATACGCAAACTCAGCCCCGATTCCTGTAAGCCGCAGCAAAGACGCCACCAATCGCCGCGCCGCTCAAGAGACCGCCCACATGCGCGGCATTGGCCACAGAGAAACCAAGGACATCGACCACCCCAAGAATGCAGATAACCAGCCAGCCAACCATAAACAACATGATCGACGTCGCCGGCACCAGAGAACGCCAGTGAGGATTGATCCGGCCGGCGACCCAGGCAAAGCCGAGGAACGCGTAGACAACCCCGGATAAGCCCCCGAAGAGCACAGGGCCAGAAACGCTATGCTGCGCAAAATTGGATAAGGCCGCCGTCGCAATAAACAATCCCGCCAGATTTAGACTACCCAGTGCTCCTTCGATACGACGCCCAAGCTCCCAGCACCAAAGACTGTTAAAGACAATATGCATCAGTCCAAAATGCAAAAACGCCGGTGTAAGCAATCGCCAGAACTGCCCCGGCGAGGAGCTAAACACAGGACGACCGCTTACCAGAGTAAAGGGCTCATAAGTCAGTAACGCCACCCAGCCGATAGGGGCATTGAGATAAATGAGTAAAAATCCGCAAATGCTGAACGCTATCAACACCAGTGTGACCGGCGCAGTGCGGAGTAGCTCAGGGAGTGGGGATGTGCGCTTTTTGGCAGGCGCAACTTGTCGAAGCGTGACCCGAAGCTCCCCACTCTGCCAACGTTTGAGGAGATCCTGGGCACGGTTGTGTTCGTTGGATGCAGCGAGGATGACGACCTGAGTGCCGTCCTCTTCGACAATACGATGGGCAATTTTCTGCTGCCAAAGCAGCGCACTCAGGGGTCGAAGGTCCTCATCCAGAGCACCGCGATAAAGAAGCTCGGACATCTAGTCTACCAGCGCACCGCTCCAGCGCAGCTTATCCCGGCAGCTTGCATAAAAGCTGTGTCCAGGAGGATGCAGCAGTGTTAGCACGGCGGGGTTTCGACGCAGGAGAACCGAGTCTCCCGGACGTGCAGTCATGTTCACCTGGCCGTCGCAAGTAACCGGAGGATGGATACGGTTGCGCCCTAAAACATCGATGCGAATCTGGCTGTCACCGCGGATAACGATGGGCCGACTCGATAAGGCATGGGGAAACATCGGCAGGACCAACAGTGCATCCAAAGCCGGATGCATAATAGGCCCGCCGCCAGACAATGAATACGCCGTAGACCCTGTCGGAGTCGACACGATTAATCCATCAGCGCGTTGGCGATTAACGAATTCGTCATCGATGTAAAGCTCAACCTCAATCATCTGGGCGGAGGTTCCAGAGTTCACCACCACGTCGTTGAGCGCATCACCCTCGGCCACGGTCTTTCCATCACGGACCACAGTCACATCGAGAAGAAATCGCTCTTCACTACTAAAGTCACCACGCATAACCGCGGCAATCTGCTCGCTCACGCGATCGGGGCTGATATCCGTGAGAAAGCCCAGTCTTCCGCGATTCACGCCCAACATAGGCTTGCCGTGCTGCAGCATTTCTCGCGCGGCACTGAGCATTGAACCATCGCCACCGAGCACAATTATCAAGTCAGCCTGTTCACCTATGCGCTCCCGCGCATGGGTTTCGCAACCTTCGCTTGTGAGATCGGCGAAACGATCCTCCAGTAGCAGCTCAGCGCCCGCCAAGCGCAGCGCTGTCATCAGCTCATCCAGTACCGTCTCGATACCATCCTGGCGACTTCGACCCACCACTCCGACGCGGGAAAATGCTTCGGACATCCAACATACTCGTTCTAAAAAAAATCAGTATACCCAGCCAGGCCGGTGGGGAACATCGCTCAATTACCGTGCTCTACGGTTGCACTGTGGCGCCACCGTGGCAAACTACTCCGGCTTTTGAAAGCGACGTTTTACGGCTTCTGGAAATCAAAGGACAGCTTTTATACCTATGCAATCACTTTACAAATTACCGAAGGCTCTGGCGGTGGTTCTGTTACCACTGGCAGTGTTAGCCGCCTGCGCAGAGCAGCCCACGATTCAGATGGGAGACGATGCTGAAACCATTATGGGTGGGCTGGCAAAAGTCGATAACTCAAGAACCGATCTAGCCTATGTGGATCCTACCGCTGATTATGCTCGTTACGCCAAGGTTTTCATTGAGCCCCTGGACGTAGACAACGTAGAAATCATACAGCCGAATACTAGCAACAGTATGGTGAATCGATACAACCGTGAATGGGAGCTCACCGAAAGCGACCGACAGAAGCTCCAAAGCGCTTTTGCAGAGGCCATGACCAAAGCATTGACCGACGGTGGCGCGTTCGAAATCGCTGATCAAGGTGGTGATGACGTTATCAAGCTCGAAGCGATGATCACGCAGATAGCGCCCTCAGGCCCCAAAGATGATCAAATGTCCCGTGCCACCACCCGTAGCACGGTCATCACCGAGGGCAGTGGCAGCATGTCTATTGCTATCATGCTGGCAGACGGCGATAGCGGAGAGCCTCTGGCGATTATCAAAGACCGCCGCAGCAGCGTGAACTCCAGCATGTGGGGCGTGAACAACAGCGTAAGCAACATGGCGGAGGTACGACGTAACTTTACCAGCTGGGCGGTACAGATTCATGACGGTCTGTTAGCTCTGCAAGCGCGTGGTAACACCGAGTAGGTAGATACTGTGTAAAAAATAAACGGAGCTTCGGCTCCGTTTATTGTTCTAGACCAAGCCGACGTTGTTCTTTTCCAACACCTGCTCTGCCCGGTAACTCGACCTCACCAGAACGCCGGATACCACCTCCAGAAACCCCATCTCCAAGCCCCAATCACGGTAGTTAGCAAATTCCTCAGGCGTGACATAACGCTCTATGGGGTAATGATGGGCGGTGGGCTGTAGATACTGTCCAAAGGTGACGATATCCACACTGGCGGCACGCAGATCCTCCAGCGCCTCTCGAATCTCCGCCTCGGTTTCGCCGAGACCCAGCATTAAAGAAGTCTTGGTCAACACATCGGGTCTATACGCCTTGGCGTGAGCGAGTACATTCAGCGTTTGCTCGTATCCCGCCCGCGGATCACGAACGGGGTGCGTCAGGCGGCGCACTGTTTCGACGTTCTGCGCAAACACCTCAATACCACTGTCCACCACCGTTTCGACGTCGGACAACTTGCCCAGGAAGTCCGGCGTCAAGGCTTCAACGGCGGTATCGGCGTTGACCTCTTTCACGCGACGGACGCAGGCTGCATAGTGCCCTGCACCACCATCGTCGAGGTCGTCACGATTCACTGAGGTCAAAACGACATACTTAAGACCCATCAACTGCACCGATCGAGCGGTATTCTCGGCCTCTTCCGAATCAAGCCACCCCTTAGGATTGCCCGTATTCACCGCGCAAAAGCGGCAAGCGCGCGTACACACATCACCCATGAGCATGATGGTCGCGGTGCCGGCACTCCAGCACTCGCTCATATTCGGACACTTGGCTTCTTCACACACCGTCGCCAAGCGGTGCTCATGCACGATGCTTTTCACCTGCTCGTAGGTTTCACCGCCGTGGATTCTTGCCCGCAACCACTTGGGCTTGGGCAAGCGAGCACCGCCTCCGGCACTAGCCTTGATGCCATCCTTAATCACTGACATCCCGCGATCGTTAACGTATTTCTCACCGCTAGATACGTCCACCACTGGAATTCTGGAGCTACCGCTCATATCTGCCATCCACTAAAACACCTGCGAATTATAGCCCTAAGGAGCCTACCGATCTGTAGGGCATGTCGCGTATTGCGCTCGCGCGTTAATCGTCACACAGCAGACGCATTTTAACCGCCGCAAGCTCTGCCTCTGCGATAGTGCTCGCGTTGACTACGGCGCTTTTCGCCATCTCACATTCGCTCGCCTCTTCGATACTCTCCTCGGCCAGTTCTTCGACGGCCTGCGCGTTAGCGACGTCACAGAAACCATCGCTCACTCGGCGAAGATTGGCCGTCTCCCCCGCTCGCTCTACCGCGACGCAGTCACCAATGCGTATTTCACGCTGATCAGTCACAACCTGCATCTCTCCCGCTGAACCAGTCAGCGCCACGCTGTAAACCATGCCGCGAGTATCGCCCTGAGCGGACCCGGCCACAGCACTCCCCGCAACTGCACCGATGATCGCGTTACGCGTTCTCTTACTTGATTTCTTGCCGCGTGCAGAGGCGAGCCCCAGCGCTCCACCTACTACAGCGCCTTTCGGTACAGCACCTGAATTCAGGTCTACCTGTTTCCCGGCAGTTACCACACCGTATTGAACCGTAATGGATTGTCCTGCGCGTTGCGCCTGGGCCAGTGGCACTGTCAAAAATGACGTAACAAATAACATTAATATAAATTTATAAGACATTGTTTATATTCATATTTTAAAAATCTTTAAAATTCCCACTCAAGATAGAGCATATTGGAGTTCGAGCCACCATCAACGTTCTTGTAATAATTTGAGCTCGCAAAAATTCCAGACCGATGGTGAACATAAAAACCCGCAAAAAGATTCCGCATACTGTCGACCCCGAACACGTCGCCTACGGACAGGTCGAGACTGAACTCCAGATAATGCAGTAAGTGGCTCTCACGTCGATTCTTGCGCTCCGCTTTGTCCTGTTCTAGCGCAGGGATGCGGCCTGTATAAGACACCCCATTAGAGAAGCCCACCCGCGTCTCTACGCTATCCGACCAGGGAAACTGCCTGAACATCGCCTTAAAGGCGAAAACACCCTCCCAAAAATCGCCCTGGTAATCACTCTCAAAGCGTCTCCCCACCCCCAGCTGAACCCAGCCTTCGATGGGTAAGGTCACCATTCGCTCTGCAAGCTGGCGACTCACAAACAGACTGGCTAAGTCCGTATCCAGGTCCGCGCAATTGATATCACCCTGTAGAATCTCTACAAACTTAGTCTCCGTAGTGCAGCCGTAAGCCGCTCTCACCGAGGTGGGCCTTGCATTATTGGTTAAAAAATTGAAGTCGACTCCATCATCCGCGGTACGTTTATCGCCACCAAACTCGTAGCGATAGCCGAGCTGCAGGCTCACACCATTATCGCTGGCAACGATGGGGCTTTCGGCAACCTCATCGCTGTAAGCCCGATAAGCGAGATTGACGTTGAGCTGGTGATTGCTCCACGCGGAGTATCGCCCAGCGAGCCCCAGGGCCCAGGAGCTGGCTTCTTCCACTTCATAAGCGGGTCTTATCGCCGTAGATTCATCGTCAAGCACGCCGAAGTAGTAGTCTGCCTTATCCTGCGACAGCCAGCTGTATTCTGCCCAGGGCTCCAGCTGCCAGTTGCTGCCGCGAAACACTTTTGCCCAGCGACCACGGAGCTCGCCGCCATCGTGTACGCCATGCGCATCTTGGCGAAGCTGTATGCCAAATCGTCCAAGATTCGTTTTGCGAGTAAGCTCCACCCCTGCCTCTACGGTGTTTTTCCGCACCAACCCTTTGAGCGGGTCCTCTGGGGGCCGCACCGAGCCTGACTCACTAAAGAAGGAATGGTCGTTATAGCCCTGAATAAAGTAGCTCCCAAAGACATCGAGCTGCCACTTGGAGTTATCAACCGCGTGCCATCCGAGGTCCGTACTATCGAGAAAAAAGTGCTTACCGCTGTAAGTGAAAAGCGGCACTAGGTCAGTGTTGTCGGACTCGCCCCCTTCGTAAATGTTGTCCTCGAGGATATAGGCAAAGCCAAAAGACCATTCCCCGCTTCGATCCTCGGGATCAAGACTTCGTAAATCACCTAAAGCATAAGCTGTGAGCGACGGCAAAAGAGTCAGCGCAGCGATTAGCCAAGGGGCTGCCAAACGGTATGTCATTGAAACGTAGTCATTAAAGAGTTGAATTCGAGACCTGGGTCCGCCGATTTTTTACCACAAGCTCATGACCCGATTAACCGTTACCCATGCTATACGGTCGAACAAACTCGCTGCCAAATTCAGAGAGCGTGGCGGGCGCGGTGATTATAGAGGGAAACCAGACTAATTAGCGGTATCCTTGCGGGACAATTACCAAGGTAACTGCCTGTGTCTCACTACTTAATCCGAATGTTTCGACCGCTTGCCATCGGCGTATTGGCATCATTGTTCGCGGCCTGCTCCACGAACTCGACGATAACCCACTCCTACGTCGATCCGCTTTTACGCAAGCTGGATTTGGACGGCGTGCTGGTGATTGGCGTTGCCCAGGACCGTGACAACCAAATTGTTTTTGAGAACATGTTTGTCAAAGCCCTCAAGGGATACGGCGTAAACGCTGTTGCAGCGCATAGCATTTTACCGAAAGGCGAACTGACCGCAGAAGACGTAATGGCATCAGCGGCGCAGAGTAAGCTGGACACCATTTTAGTGACTCGCTATATCGGCGCCAGTTCCGAAGAAATTTATCACCCGGGGACCATATATTACGGCGTTACCCCCATGTATGGCGCGGGCTACTATGGGGGTTTTCCCGGCTACTACGGTCATGCCTACGAAGTGGCCTATCAACAACCGGTCTACACCTCGAACACCACTCATGAGGTGATCGCTGATCTCTACGTTACCGACACTCAGGAGCATATGTGGCAGGCGGTATCGGATACCATCAAAGCCGGATCCACTGACAAGCTGCGCCACGACGTAATCGGATCACTTATCGGGAATCTAAAGGATCAGGGGCTGTTGGACTAAACAGCGCCCACGGTACGGGTTCCCAAAGACCATAGCTGGGACACAAAAAAGCCCGAGCGATCGTTCTCGCCCGGGCTTCCGTGAACACTACTGGCACTTAGTTCTGGATCGACAGATCCATTAGTCTTTGCAAGCTACCCAAAGCCTTCTGACGTTCGAGGGTTCCGTAGCCGATGTTACTGGCACTCAGAGATCCACCGGCCTGAAAGGGGTAATCTGCAATGGTTGCAAAAAACCGCTGAACAAAGCCCTGTGCAGGCACCATGAGCCACATGTTGTCGGCATACCAGCGAACGTACATGCCTGATTCTGAATAAGCGCTCTCAAAGGGATCTGCGCGAAGGTTCGTGATCACAGGCCAGGCCGGGGTCTCACGATAAGCTTCATTGATAGGCCCGCGCTCGATGGCAAAAGCAACCTTCCAATCATCCACGCGAAGCGCGTTCAGCATACCGCTGGCAGCAAAATACATAATTTCGCGCCGCGGACCTTTTTCTTCTGCACCCTCAAAGTAAGGCTTGAAGTTATAGCCATCCAGATGCACGCGGAACTTTTTGCCGTTCGCTCGCATACCGCCCTTGGACGCGAGCTGCTCTTTCACATCAGGCACCCCTGCGGCAGCCAACAAGGTTGGCATCCAGTCTTCCTGACTCATGATGTCGTTGTAGATTGTTCCTGGTTTGATAGTGCCCGGCCACTTAACCATTTGAGGTACGCGCATGCCGCCCTCCCAGGTCGTGCCTTTCTCACCGCGGTAAGGTGACGCACCGCCATCAGGCCAGGTGAACTTCTCAGCACCGTTGTCAGTCGAGAAGATCACAATCGTGTTGTCGTCTACACCGAGGGTCTCAAGCTCCTCCAGAAAACTACCGACCATGTCGTCCAACTCGGCCATACCATCTGCGTAAAGGCTGATGCCTGTCTTGCCGCGATACTTTTCCTGAAGATGCGTCCAGACATGCATGCGAGTGAAGTTCATCCACACGAAGAAAGGCTTATCCTCGTTTACCGCCGCCGCCATAAACTTTTTAGCCGCACCGCCGAATTCCTGATCTACCGTTTCCATACGCTTGCGCGTCAATGGGCCGGTGTCCTCGATCTTGCCATCCGCATAGGAGTGCAGGACGCCGCGAGGACCAAACTTCTCGTGGAAGGCAGGATCCTTGGGGTAGTAATAGGTCTCGGGCTCTTCCTCTGCGTTCAGGTGGTACAGGTTGCCAAAGAACTCATCAAAGCCGTGATTGGTGGGCAGGTGCTTGTCCTGATCACCCAAGTGGTTCTTACCGAACTGGCCGGTTTTGTAGCCCTGCTCCTTGAGAAGATCGGCAATCGTGGGCGCCCAATCGGGAATCCCCTGATCGCTGCCCGGCATACCAATGGTCAATAGGCCTGTTCTAAAGGGCTGCTGACCAAGGATGAATGATGCGCGACCTGCGGTGCAGGATTGCTGTGCGTACATGTCAGTAAACAGTGCGCCTTCATCGGCGATGGAATCGATATTGGGCGTTTTATAACCCATGCCACCGCGGTTGTAAGCGCTGGTGTTCCAAACACCCACATCGTCGCCCCACAGCACGAGTATATTAGGTTTGTCAGCCGCGCCGGACGCTGCACTGAATACCCAAGTCGTTGCCGCCAAGGATGCTATGGCTAAGCTCTTCAGGTTTATCATAGTGATGTTCTCTTGCTGTTAAATTAACTAGACCGCTGTGCCTGAAGCAACAGGCACCTCTTGAGCCGACTCCACAGGAGCTCCCATAGCATTAAACCGGCGGTTCTGAGTATATCGGTGTTCAAAGCGATCACAAGTAGACCAAGAACTGGCCTGCACTCCCTGCTGATTGCGTCACAGAACACGCCAATCTTTAGTCGCACATGCCCGTGGCTCAATCAGCAATCAGTGAACGGCCGATAATCAGTTTCATCACTTCGCTGGTTCCCCCGTAGATACGCTGAACCCTGGAATCAGCAAAAGCCCTGGCCACGGGATATTCCCACATGTATCCATAACCACCGTGCAGTTGAACGCACTCGTCAACAATGCGGCACTGGAGTTCCGACCCTAGTAGCTTGGCCTTTGAGGCCGTTACCGTATCCAGGTCTCCCTGCACCAGAAGCTCCAGGCAACGATCCATGAAAACCTGGGCGCTGGTGAGCTCGGTGTCCAGTTCGGCCAACTTAAACTGGGTGTTTTGCAGTGCGGCGAGGGGCTCTCCAAAGGCCTTGCGCTCTTTTACGTACTCAATAGTTTGGTCGAGACAAACACGCGATGCCGCCATCGCCATAATGCCGATAGACAGACGCTCTTGAGGCAACTCCTGCATAAGGTAGATGAAGCCTTTACCTTCGTCACCCAACAGGTTTTCTTTGGGTACGCGGACATCACTAAAAAACAGCTCTGACGTGTCCTGCGCCTTCATCCCTACTTTGTCGAGATTTCGACCCTTTTCAAAGCCTGCTCGGTCAGCTTCTACCAAGATCAGGCTGGTACCCGCCGCACCAGCATCGGGATCAGTTTTGCAAACCACGACCACGAGATCGGCATGCTGCCCGTTGGTAATAAAGGTCTTTGAGCCGTTGATCACATAGTCGTCCCCATCGGCGACCGCGCTAGTGCGGATGCCCTGCAGGTCAGAGCCTGTGCCCGGTTCGGTCATGGCGATGGCGGTTACGATGTTTCCGCGCACGCAAGGAGCAATGTATTTGTCTTTTTGCTCAGCAGTTCCATAACGCATGAGATACGGTACGACGATGTCACTGTGCACCCCCCAGCCAAGACCCGTGCAGCCTGAGCGAGACACTTCCTCGTCAATAATTGCGTTATAGCGAAAGTCCGCCTCAGCGCCCCCGTAAATCTCAGGCGCTTGCGGCACCAGATAGCCCTGCTCTCCCGCTTTACGCCACAACTCTCGGTCCACCTGTCCATCTTTTTCCCACTGCGCGTGAAAAGGCACGACTTCAGTCTCCAGGAAGCGCCGGACGCTATCACGAAACATCTCGTGCTCTTCTTCAAAAACGGTTCTTGGAATCATGCTCTAACACTCCTGATCATCAATCTCGGGATCCGCATCGGGACGTCAGCGTTATCTAGCTACGCCTCTCATGAAGATATTAAGACGCCACTGCACAACAAAGCATTGACCTGAACTCACAGCGCCGCAGACCAAAAGTGACAGATGCCGCCGAATTATCTTACTGATCCAGTGGACTTTTGACGTCGTAGCAAAGCCTGTAGATAACGAACTGTGACTGATCCAAAAGGCACTTTTCGCAATCAATAACTATAAATTTTCTGCACGATAAGGGGGCGACATGCACCTAGACCCAAGCCCATGGGGACGTCTTGTATCTGCCTCTGATGAGGCCGCGCAACGCAAAGCAGCGATTGATGATCCGGGGCAATACCACGGGAACATCGCCGCTCGGGAATTGCACTGGTTTCACGGCAAGGATTGGCTGCGACGCCAGGAAAACGGGCAGTGGCAAGCAATCGGGATTTCGGCTGACAGCGCCACCGCAAGTGCCCAAGCCGAGGATTGGCGGCCATGGGAAAAGGCCTTTGACGACTCTCGTGCGCCCTTCTACCGCTGGTATCGTGGAGCCTCCACGAATGCATGTTTTAACGAAGTGGATCGTCACGTTCTCGCCGGCCGCGGAGACGCCACCGCCATTGTCTTTGAAGGTGACCGCTGGGATCCCTCAAGAAACGACGGCAAGGGCGGCCCGGTGCAGGAAACCACCGTCAGTTTTCGAAGACTCCTCGTCGAAACCGTGCTCCGTGCGCAGGTCCTGTCCTCGCTGGGTCTTAAGCGCGGCGACAGAATTGCATTTAACCTCCCCAACATTCTCGAGCAGATCTATTACACACAGGCAGCCAAGCGGCTGGGAATCATATATACGCCGGTGTTTGGGGGCTTCTCGGCAAAGACACTGTCTGATCGCATTTATGATGCAGGCGCTAGTGTTGTCATCACCGCCGACGGGGGCTACCGCAACGCCGAGGTTGTTCCTTACAAGGAAATCTACACAGACCAGGCCCTGGATAACTTTATTCCTCTACGCTCTGCGCTTGCATGCCTGGATAGCGTTATCACTGGCTTCGAATTGGGAGACGCCGCGGCGCGGATCTCCCGCAGTGTGCTAGAGGGGCTGCACGGAGAAATCACCATTGAGCGCAGCGACCTTATGCGCGAACTCGGCGCTGCTTTGGCCGCTGAGCCAGGGATTGCTGCCGAGCGTTCCGCAGAGTTGCGAACCACCGTGGCACGCGAACTTGCCGGTGTTGAACACACTGTGCAACAGGTCGTGGTCGTGCGCTATACCGGTCAGGACATTGTCCGCCAGCCTCGGGACCGCTGGTCTGATGAGTTGGTCAGCGATGCCATCGATGTTGTCCTTGGGGCAGCAGCGGAAGAAGGCTTCATTGCCGCAAACATCGAGGAACTGCTCAAGCTCTCGGACCGCGATCTTTGCCGAGCGCTCAATGCCTCGCACCCGGCTTTACCTGTGGACGCAGACTGGCCTCTGTTTATCATTTACACGTCGGGCTCTACGGGAAAGCCCAAAGGCGTCGTGCATACCCACGGTGGCTGGCTGGCGGGTATCGCACACACGATGCGCATGGTGTTTGATGCGACAGATGAAGACCGCCTCTACGTCGTTGGAGATCCAGGCTGGATCACCGGACAAGCGTACCTGATAGCGGCGCCTCTATGCCTGGGCATGGGCACCATCATTGCCGAAGGATCTCCGCTATTCCCCCATGCGGGACGTTTTTCATCCATCATCGAGCGCCACAGGGCAACGATCTTTAAAGCGGGCTCTACTTTTCTCAAGGCGGTCATGACTGACCCTGCCAGCGTAGAGGATATGTCCGCCTACGACATGAATAGCGTCAAGGTCGCTACCTTTTGTGCGGAGCCCGTATCGCCAGCAGTGCAGCAATTCGGCATGGACCGCATATGTTCGCACTACATCAACTCCTACTGGGCTACGGAGCACGGCGGCATGGTGTTCTCCTGCCCCTGGGGCGGATTGAACGATTTGCAGGCAGATGCCAAGACCTGGCCATTGCCCTGGATACAGGCAGAAGTTCGCATCGCAACTGAAAGTGCTGCCGACGGTACTGCCACAGCCTGGCGTCCTGCAGAGGCGGGAGAAAAAGGCGAGCTTGTGATAACCCAGCCTTACCCGTATCTGGCACGCACAATCTGGGGAGACGCTGAGCAACTGGGCAGTGAAAACTGGCAAGGGGACATTGAGCGCTTTAGCGAGGTTTACTTTAATCGCTGGGCGGACGGCCTTGCCTACACCCAGGGCGACTATGCGCGCAGTCATGACGATGGCGCGTTTACCCTTCACGGTCGTTCCGATGATGTCATCAACGTCTCCGGACACCGCATCGGCACCGAAGAAATTGAGGGCGCGGTACTGCGCGACAAAACCCTGCGCGAAGACTCACCCGTAGGTAACGTGGTTGTGGTGGGAGCCCCTCACGACGAGAAAGGCGAGACCCCCGTGGCCTTTTTAATCGCCGCACCGGGCTCGAGACTTACCGATGATGACTTCAGTCGCCTCCAGGGACTGGTGCGCAGCGAAAAAGGCGTCACCGCCGTACCCTCAGATTTTCTAGTGATTCCCGCATTTCCCGAAACTCGTTCGGGAAAATATATGCGCCGTACGCTTCGGGCGATTCTGCTTGATGAGCCCTTGGGCGATCTATCCACGCTACGTAATCCCGAGGTTGTGCCAGAGATTCAACAAATTGTCGCCAATTGGAAGTCCTTCGGACAGCTCAGTCAGGCCCGGGAGATTGTTCAAAGTTATCGCTTCCTGCGTCTGGAGACGCACGAAATTGCAGAGGGGCGGTTTGTGGCCCTACTGATGATCGACTCACCCCCGGTGAATTCCCTTAACGAACGCTCTCTCGATGAGCTGAACACTGTCCTGCAGCACATATCTTCACAGGAGCGCATAGAGGCACTGGTCGTGACCGGTGCACGCAATGCCTTTGTCGCTGGCGCCGATGTCAAAGAGCTTCTGGAGATTGGTGAGGCGGGCGATCTCGAGTCTGCACAGACTCCTCCCAATGCTGCACATACCGCATTTTCCGTGCTGGAGACGATGGGCAAGCCCGTGATTGCCGCAGTCAATGGCCCCGCTCTCGGTGGTGGCTGCGAACTCGCCCTGGCCTGCGGCTTTATCGTGTCGGATGCCCAGGCTCGCTTCGGACAGCCCGAGATAAATCTAAACCTCCTCCCGGGCTACGGCGGTACGCAGCGATTGGTGCGCAGACTGCATCAACTGCGGGGACGTGAAGGTCTTATCAATGCGATTCAGCTGATTGCTTCGGGACGCAATATTGATGCGCAGGAAGCACTGGCTTGTGGTCTTGTGGATCGTATCGTCGAGCAACCGGGTGTCAGCGCGGTGGAAACAGCCATGGCCATGCTAAGGGCGCACTTTGAGGGCGAAGGCCCCATCACCGCCATCATGGATCGTCAGCAGACGTATCTGCGGGCCCGAGAAGATGCGCTACCACTAGATCAAGCACTGCTGGACGATGCGCAGCTGGAGAGCACCTTCGCACAACTGCGCGCAGGAGGCCGCTCACACTGCCTGGATCGCGTGATTGATGCGATTCGCTTTGGCGCTGAACATGGTCAGTCCGCGGGTCTCAAACACGAAGCGGAGTTATTCGCCGAAGCGGTATGCGACCCCTCAGCAGGACCAGTGGGCATCAGTGCCTTTCTCGAACGACGAAGTTCGCCACTGCCCATTAAGCACACTGCGGTCACACCCGATGCTTCCCCTGAGCAACGCGCGCAGCTTGAAGCCGCTGGCGATCTTATCGCCTTGGATGCCCCTTTCTTTGCCGGTGTAACACGCGTACCCCGCTATCAATACGGTATGGGCGTCGCCAAGCGCAAAGACACCGGCGCTCCTGCCCACGCCGACCCTAAAGACGCCGAAAAGTTACTGGTTTTTCCAACACCGGCGCCGGGGCCCAACGAAGCTCTGGTCTTCATGCTCGCATCGGAGATGAATTTCAATGATATCTGGGCGATCACCGGCATACCGGTATCGCCCTTTGATGCCCGTGATGCTGATGTGCAGGTTACCGGCTCCGGGGGTGTGGCCATGGTTGCGCAATTGGGCGCAGAGCTCTTACGTGAGGGACGACTTTCCGTGGGTCAGCTGGTCACAATCTACTCCGGCCAGAGTGAGCTCCTGTCGCCGGATCAGGGTCTCGACCCCATGGCTGCGGACTTTCGCATCCAGGGCTATGAGCAAAACGACGGGACTCATGCGCAGTTTCTGGTGGTTCAGGGCCCGCAAATGCACCCTAAACTCCCCAGCATGACCATCGAGGAAGCGGGCTCCTATGGCCTGACTCTCGGCACTATTCATCGCGCACTCTTTACCACCCTAAATATAAAGCCTCGACGAAGACTCTTTGTCGAGGGCGCTTCTACCGGCACGGGACTCGATTGTCTTCGCACGGCCAAGCAAACAGGATTGTCCGTTGTGGGCATGGTTTCCTCAGAAGATAGAGGAGAACGAGTGCGGCAGTTTGGAGGAGCTCCCATTAATCGCAAAGACGCTCGCTGGAGCGGTATCTTTACGCCGGTGCCCGAAGAGCGCACCGACTGGGATAG
This sequence comes from Congregibacter sp., assembly GCF_965662665.1. NCBI lineage: Bacteria > Pseudomonadati > Pseudomonadota > Gammaproteobacteria > Cellvibrionales > Halieaceae > Congregibacter > Congregibacter sp. The sequence continues at coordinate 38,003 of NZ_CBFIIF010000025.1, forward strand.
CTGGGAGCGCGCCGGAGATAACTTCGTGGCAGAGGCTCGCGAGCAAGCCGGCGGCGATATTGATTATGTGGTCTCCCATGCCGGCGAAAATGCCTTCCCCCGATCCTTTCAATTGCTTGGTAACGGCGGAGTACTGACTTTTTACGGCGCCTCATCGGGCTACCGTTTTTCCTTCATGGGTAAACCTGGCAACTCCAGTCCAGCAGAGATGTTCGATCGTTCAGGTCTTAGGGGCGGCGGGTCATTGCTCGTGGTGTACGGCCCGGGCGCGGACGACGGCGTAGTCGACCCCGTGGCTATCGAAGCTATCGAAGTCGGCTGCAGCATGGGAGCGCAGGTTGCTGTCCTTGCCGACAATGCGGCTCAGCGCGAGTTCGTCACATCCCTCGGCTTTGGAACACGGCTCACGGGTGTGGTGAGTATTGACGCCATCGCCCGAAAACTCGGTGATGATTTCGACCCGCCCGGCCCTTTCCCCCCGCTTCCCGACCCTTTTACTGAGTCCGAGGCTTTCAAGGAGGCGGTGCGACGCTTTTCTGACCGAACACTCAAACCTATTGGCTCAGCTATCGCGCCTTTCCTTCGTAATACCCTGGACAAACGGGGTCTGCCGGACGTGGTTTTCGAGCGTGCGGGTCGCGACGGACTGGGACTGGCGACTTCGTTGGTCAAACCTAATGTGGGCAAAGTCGTCTACTCCGAAGACCTAAGTGGTCACCGGCTCAGCTTTTATGCGCCGCAGGTATGGATGCGTCAGCGTCGCATATTAATGCCCAGTGCAGAGATCCGAGGCACTCACCTCAACACCGCACGGGAATTCGCCGAAATGCAGGAGCGCATAGCGGGGGGCATGATCGATGTGATGCCCCCGGTGAACGTACCCCTGACCGAGATCGCAGAGGCCCATCAGGCCATGTGGGAAAACCGTCATGCAGGCGCCAACTACGTTGCCACGCATGGTCTTCCCCGCTCGGGGCTAAAAACGCGCGATGAACTCTATCGCGCCTGGGCCATCCGCGAAGCCGAACAGCGAGGTGAAACTCTCGCTCATATTGATACCGGATCTGCAGGAGCACTGCGATGAGTACATCAGAGACAAAAGAAACCACGAGCACTAGCGGCGAGCGGCTCACCAACAAGGTAGTGATATTGACGGGCGCCGCTGGAAACATCGGCTCATTCGTTAGCCGCAATCTGCTTCGCGAAGGCGCGAAACTCGTCATGACGGGACGCAATGAAAACAAGCTCAATGACTTTGTCGAGGAGCTGGTCAATGAGGGCTTTGAGCGCGACAAAATACTGATTGCCGTAGGTGACAGCGCCAAAGCCCCCGTTTGCAGAGAGATCGTTGCAGCAACAGTGGCGCACTTTGGCAGCATCGATGTTTTGGTGAACAATGCCGGTGGTGCAGGCCCTCGTCGCACTCTCAGGGATATCCCCTTTTCGGAATCCGAACGCCTGGCCCGCGACGACGAAGAAACCATGTTTGATGCGGCGATGAACCTCCTTGCGGGTCCCTGGAATATGACCCGTGCGGCGGTGCCGCACATGCAACAAGGCGGATCCATCGTCAATGTCTCAACCATTTTTTCCCGCACGCACTACTACGGCCGTATTCCCTATGTCGTTCCGAAGTCAGGGTTAAATGCCTTGTCTATCGGACTATCAAAGGAGTTAGGTGAGGAACACGGAATTCGCGTTAACACGCTTTTTCCGGGGCCCATCGAGTCGGAACGTATCGATACTGTATTCGGCAACATGGACGCGCTCCAAAGCGCGCCCGCGGGAACGACCTCGAAGGAGTTCCGCGGCTTGATGATTACCCGACGGGAAAACGCTGAGGGTGAGTTTGAGTATCGTTATCCAACGCCCAAGGATGTCGCCTCCACGGTCACCTGGCTAGCTTCCGATGAATCCGCCGCGTTATCCGGCCACCATATCGAAGTTACTAACGGGATGCAGGTCCCGGCGCAGAGTCGCTCCAAGCTCGTGTCCTGGCCCGATAAACGTTTGGAAGACCTCAGCGGCCAGGTGGTGTTTGTTCTCGCGGGAAGCGACTACGAAGACGCGCTGGCATTTGCAGAGAGACATATGGTCAGCGGTGCTAAGGTTGTACTGGCGTTTCGCAGCCTTGAATCCCTGGGCTTTGCTCGATCTCTTAGCGTGTCCAGGGGCCTCGACAGCATTCATCTACTGCATTTGGAACCCCTGCGACGAGAGTCCGCGGATCGCTGTTTCGATTACATCCGCGATCACTTTGGCCGTCTTGACGGCATCGTGGTTCTTCCCCGTTCGGGCAATGGGCAGCACGGCTACTCTCTAAGCACCGCCGGTGACGATGACGTAGAAGCTTTTGTTCGCGAGGAAATTGTCGCGCCCGTGGCGTTTGCCGCCGCGTTGGCGATCAATCTGGATCGATGGGACCTCTTGGACGAAGCGCCGGCACTCACCTACGTCACGAATCCCACCGACGGTCATGGCGATTATCTCAATGAGGTCAAACGCGCAGCGATTGAGGCTCTTATCAGAATCTGGCGTCACGAAGACCGCCAAATGCGAAAAAAGGGCGAACGCCAATGGGCCATGCTGCCTAATCAGCTCGTGCGCTATGACAACGACGAAGAAGACAACCTGAGTTTCACTACTGACTGGGCTGCGACTTTAACTAATCGTGTACGCCGTATGGATCCTATCAACTTGTGGGTTCCCGAAAGCATAAAACGTGCGACGGGGAAAGGCAGCATGCCGCAATCAATCCAGCGCGTACTGCCCGGTCTGCACAAGGGACGCACTGCTGTGATTACTGGCGGGAGCCTCGGTATCGGCTTACAACTGGGTCGCTTTTTGGCCATCGCGGGGGCGCGAGTCTTGTTGTCAGCACGGAGCAAGGAAAAACTGGAAGAAGCCCGGGACGAAATCGTCGAAGAACTGCGCGGCGTGGGCTATCCCAACGCGCATCAACGAGTGCATATCCTTGCCGACATAGACGTTGGGGACGAAGCGGCACTGGAGCGATTATACGACCATTCCATCGAACTCTTTGGACACGTCGACTTCCTGATCAACAACGCGGGTATTTCCGGGGCTGAGGAGATGGTCGTCGATATGACTCTCGAGGCCTGGAATCGCACGATGTACGCCAACCTGATCTCTAACTACTCCCTCATCCGGAAGTACGCGCCTAAAATGAAAGCCAACGGCTATGGTGTGGTGCTTAACGTATCCAGCTATTTTGGCGGTGAAAAGTATGTCGCCGTGGCCTACCCGAATCGTGCAGATTACGCTGTATCAAAAGCCGGTCAGCGTGTCTTGGCCGAAATACTCTCTCGGCACCTCGGGCCAGAAATCCGAATCAACGCCCTTGCCCCGGGACCCGTGGATGGTGCACGACTTCGTGGTCTGGGCGGTGCTCCGGGATTGTTTGAACGCCGTGGGCGACTGGTGCTGGAAAACAAGCGTCTAAACAGCGTGCACAAAGCTGCTATCGCCGGTCTCCGACAAGGCGCATCCACAGAAACTATTATGGCGCTCGCGGGCAACGCCATTGCCACCGTCAAAGGCGGGGCGGGTCAAAACGAAGCTTTGGGCAAGCTTATTGCTCAGGTAGAGGATAGCCGCGAGGGCGGCAATTCTCGCTCCTGGTTGTTCAATAGGGACCTCGCAGAAAAGCTCATGAATCGTCTGGTAACCGGAGGATTGTTTAAACCCGAGGACGCTGAGCGGTTTTTGGAAGAGTTTGTCGACTGCCCTACTCCGCTGTTTGATAGCGCGGCTGTAGAAAAAGCGGCAGCAGGGATCGAGGCCGGAATCTTGAATAGGCTGCATTTACACAAGATGCCTACCGACGAGCAAATTGGCTTGTCAACGGTGTTCCATTTGGCTGATGACATCGCCAGTGGTGAGACCTTTCACCCCTCAGGTGGGCTGAAGTTTGATCGTTCGGTAACCGAGGGCGAATTGCTGTTGCGCCCGGATCGCGAAAGCCTCGCAAGGCTCGGAGGCAAGCGCGTAGTGCTCATCGGAGACTGCATGCGTGAGGAGCTTGTAGCCATTGGCAATGGATTTATCGAGCAAAAGGTCGCCTCACTCACGGTCCTGACGCGCACGGAAGAAGCCAGAGATGAAGTAATGCATAACCTGCAGTCAGCTGCGGGGCTAAATGTTGACGTGCGAGTCATTGGTGACGAAATCGAAAGTTCTCTCGATGACATCCTACAAAACCACGGTGGCTTTGATGTAGTGGTGAGCGCACCCTTTGCGCGACTGCCCTACAACGCACTGGCGGCGGAGCGAGAAGGCTCCTGGGCACGAGTACTGTCAAACACTGACTTTGCGCAGATGATATCCGAGCAGCTTACGCATCACTTCAGGGTAGCCCGCCGGGCTGCTCTGGTGCCGAACTGCCAGATCGTGCTGCTCACGCCAGACACCTCTTTCGTCTCATCCCGGGAAGAGTTTGCCCTGGCCTTGTTTGTCAAAAACTCACTGCATGCCTTTACGGTGACGCTGGGCGTTGAAACCGAACGCCTACCCACCGTGCCTGCCGTGAACCAGGTGCAGCTCACTCGCCGTGCACGATCGGAGGAACCCGCGAATGAAAACGAGCTCCAAGAGGAAATGGAGCGTCTGGTGTACGCCGTATTGCAATGTGCTGTTCCAGCGCCCAGCCCTTCCGAGAGCCGTTATCTAGCGCGTATCTTCCGCGGCAATGCGGTAACCGTTTAGGTCGGCGAGGCATGTGCGGCCTGCTTCAGGCATGGCCGCCATCTACCGACAGAACTTGACCGGAAATCCAGCTCGCACGTTCGGAGCAAAGAAACAGCACAGCATCGGCAATGTCCTCTGCGCTGCCGAGCCGGCGCATGTGGATGCCATTGACGACCTGCTCCTGACGCTGCGCGCCAAAAGCGGTCCACTGTTTTTCTGTGGAAGGGTTCGACAGCACAAAACCCGGTGCTACAGAATTGACGGTGATACCCGCAGGACCCAGTTCCAGCGCCAATTGTCGCGTGAGGCCCACAAGCGCATGCTTTGCGGCTGCGTAAGCCTGGATACCCGTCAAGCTGGGGCGCAAGCCCGCACCAGAAGAAATGGTCACGATGCGACCCTCTCCCGCGTCTCTCATGCCGGGCGCAAATGCCTGGGAACACCACATCGCGGCATCAACGTTGGCGTTAAAAATCGTTCGCCACTCAGGCTCAGCTACCTCTTCCAGAGCCTTAGCTGTCTGCCCGCGCACGCCCCCTGCGGCGGTAACGAGTCCGTAAACAGGGCCCAGCTCTTCAACCACTGACTGACATAGCGCCTGCGCATCGCCCGCACTGGACAAGTCGCCGTCATAGCTATGAACGCCCGACAGCCCCGCAAGAGGATTCAAGCCCTCAGCGTCGATATCCAGTGCGGCTACTTTGGCGCCCTCATCAACGAGACCTTTCACAATCGCGGCGCCAATGCCCTGGGCTGCTCCCGTGACGACAAACAACTTGTCCTGCAAATTTAAGCGCATACGCCAAGCATCTCATCTAACAAAGCCATCGATTGCTCACGCCGGGCATTTTCAATGTCATGAATCAGCTCAACGAGCTTTGTAATGGCCGGCATCGGAAACCCATGAGTTAAACCGATATCCACCATTATCCCCATCTGTGCGTCGACCTCAGTCTTGCGTTTTCGCACTGCCAGATCCCTGTAGATGCCCGAGTGTGTTTTCGCCGTATGGCGATTGTGTTCCACCATAGCGGCCAACGATACCGCGATACCCTCGCGATCGTCAGCGGCAAAAGCATCAGGATCGAAACCATTAAAACCTATGGGGGTCACGCCCTCGGCTTCAGCCAGTCGCATCACTTCAGTGCCAAGCGTCGCGTAGACGTCCTGATGCGCCTCCGAGGCCATTGCATCCGCCATAGACTCGGGCGTTAGGGCCGTCGCAAACAGTAGCGCCCCATAACCCAGCTTGCCCCATAGATAGCCCCATATGTTCTCGGTGACTACTGCGTCGGGCTCCACAAGGCTAAATAGTGCGTGCATTTC
>NZ_CBFIIF010000026.1:0-41340 GCF_965662665.1 Congregibacter sp.
CGGACCAAGGTCCGCGAAATAGTGGATCTGGGCTCAGCGGGTCTCGCCGTACTTTTTGATGATATGCCGGGTAACCTGGATAGTCTCGGTGCCAGACAGGCCGAAATTTGCTGTGACATCGCTCATTGGGTTGGCCGAGACGATTTTTCCTTGCGTGTGTGCCCAACCTATTACAGTGATGACCCTATTCTTGATGAACTCTTTGGTCCGCGTCCCGACAACTACCTAACGTCATTGTTTGACGACCTGGATGGGGCTTACGAACTCTTCTGGACCGGACCTGCTGTCTGTGCAACATCAATTAACGCCGAAGCGCTGAATGCTGTCAGTTTGCAATGTGACGGACAGGTGGCCATTTGGGACAACTATCCGGTGAATGATAGCCGTGCAAGGTCTCCTCATATTTATATGCAGGGGCTGCAGGGTCGAGCACCGGAGATTGGTCGGCTCATTGGTAGTCACTGGTGCAATGCTATGAACCAGCCAGCGTTATCGCTGCCGGCGCTGTCATCACTCCCTGCGCTGTATGAAAGGCAAGCTGCGGGCGTCGATGCAGTGTTACTCGAAGCGGGAGCCGACCAGGAGCTGATCCAGAGCTGCCTGCCTTTGGCAACACGCAGCCTCGATGAGCTCACCGCAGCCGAGGTCGATGCACTGAATTTGGCGGCATCCGGGAGTACTATGGCGGCTTTGGAATTGCGCGATTGGCTCAGTGGAGCTTATGAATTTGACCCCGAGTGCCTCACCTGCTGAAAGGTGTGTTGCTGCCAAGGGTCGCCTGTGGCAAAATCGCGCCCCTCGGAGGTACCCGGCGTAGCCCGGACCTCAGGTAAATATCTATAAATATCAATGTTTTGCAGGTCAAGTCAGGCTCCAAAAAGAGCCTTTAAAATACCTGGTCAGTCGTGCGGGAGTGGCGGAATTGGTAGACGCGCTGGTTTTAGGTACCAGTGTCTTATGGCGTGAGAGTTCGAGTCTCTCCTTCCGCACCAATTAGGGGTTAGTTCAAAGCCCTGCCAAAGAATGAGTTACAAGGGATCACCAGATTATGCAGGTTTCCATAGAAACAACGTCCAAGCTGGAGCGCCGGCTGACCGTTGGAGTACCGGCCGAAACTGTCGACTCGCAAGTCGATGAGCGTCTTCGTCAGGCTGTCAAAAACGTGCGTCTACCGGGGTTTAGACCCGGTAAAGTGCCATTGAAGGTGATGCGTCAGCGCTTTGGGCCCGGAGTTCGCCAGGAGGTGTTGGGCGAGGTAATGAGCCGCAGCTTTCAGGAGGCGGTAACTCAGGAGAAGCTAAAGCCTGCGGGGCAGCCGAGCATCGAGCCGCGGAACATGGAAGCGGGCAAAGACCTCGAATACATTGCTACCTTCGAAGTTTTCCCGGAAGTTGAAATCGTCGAGCTAGCGGATTACCCCGTTGAAAAGCCCGTCGCCGAAGTTACCGGCGATGACGTAGACAACATCATCGAGGTGTTTCGCAAGCAACGCGGAAGCTGGGAAGTCGCAGAGCGTGCTGCAGCGGACGGCGATCGCGTGAATATCGACTTCGAGGGCACTCGTGATGGTGAAGCCTTTGAAGGCGGCAGCGCCGAGGGCAGTGACCTGGAGCTTGGCTCCGGGCAGATGATCCCGGGTTTTGAAGATGGCATTGTTGGCATGAGTGCGGGCGACGAAAAAGTGCTGTCGCTGAGTTTTCCCGAGGATTACCACGCCGATGAACTCAAGGGCGCGGCTGTGGAGTTCAAAGTCACGGTCAACAAAGTTGAAGAAATGCAGCTGGCACCGCTGGATGCTGAGCTCTACGCGGCTTATGGCCTCGAGGGCGATGACGAGACAGAGTTTCGCGCTGAGGTAGAGCAAAATATGGCTCGCGAGCTTCGCAATGCGGTAGATGCGCGAGTGAAGAAGCAGGTTATGGATGCGGTAGTAGAAGCCTACTCGGACCTGGAAGTCCCCGCGGCGCTAATCTCCCAAGAGACTGATGCGCTCCGTAACCAGATGTTTCAGCAGTTCGGTGGCGCCGCTCCCGAAGGCATGGACCTTAAGTCCATTCTTCCGGACGACATGTTTGCCGACAACGCTTCGCGACGAGTAAAGTTGGGATTGGTTCTGGCGGAACTCATTGCGCACTATGAGCTCAAAGCTGATGAAGGGGCGCTTCGCGCTGCTGTGGAAGAGATAGCGTCGACCTATCAGGATCCGGAAGAGGTTGTTAACTGGTATTTTGGAAACCAGGAGCAGCTTGCAGCCGTAGAATCCAAAGTACTTGAGGACAAAGTGGTTGAGAGGTTGCTCGAGTCTGCTGCTATCAGCGATTCGGCATGCACTTATCAGGAAGCTATTGCCCTCGGACAACAGGCTAACCAATAGCCAACTTACGCTAAGATCTCCAGGCGCTAGAACCTTTGGGCGCTTGGGAGTCTGGGCGCTAGGTTCATCTTCCAGGAACACCAGGAGCAAACAGGTATGTCGAACATAATCGAAGGCGTAGCCCCCTCGGTGCAAGCACTGGGCCTTGTACCAATGGTGGTTGAGCAGACGTCGCGTGGCGAGCGCTCCTACGACATTTATTCGCGTCTTCTAAAAGAGCGAGTGGTTTTCGTGGTCGGGCAGGTCGAGGACCATATGGCGAACCTCATCGTGGCTCAGCTGCTGTTCCTCGAATCTGAGAATCCAGATAAGGATATACACCTCTACATTAACTCTCCGGGTGGTTCAGTGACGGCAGGCTTGTCTATCTACGACACGATGCAGTTCATCAAGCCGGATATCAGCACTATGTGTCTGGGGCAGGCTGCTTCCATGGGTGCGTTTCTTCTCGGTGGCGGCACAAAGGGCAAGCGTTATTGCCTGCCCAATGCACGAACCATGATTCACCAGCCCAGTGGCGGTGCTCAGGGTCAGGCAACGGATATCGACATCCAGGCGAAGGAAATCCTGATTATTCGCGAGCGCCTCAATCGCCTCATGGCCGAGCACACGGGGCAGCCTTTGGAGGTCATCGAGCGCGACACCGAGCGGGATCGTTTTATGGATGCCGAGCAAAGCAAAGAATATGGCCTGGTCGATGAAGTCGTTACGGCTCGAGACGCGGGCAGCGAAGAGTAATCCAGCATCGCTTTTGTATCGGTCTTATTAACCCTTCCACTTGCATTGGGGGACGAAAAACATCAACCTAAAACCGCTGGCAGTATCGTGGGAGGCGAAGTAAGCCAATGAACAAAGATTCATCCGGAACAGATGACGGCGGCAAGCTGCTGTATTGTTCTTTCTGCGGGAAAAGCCAGCATGAGGTGCGCAAGCTGATAGCGGGCCCCTCGGTGTTTATTTGCGATGAGTGTGTCGATCTTTGCAATGACATTATTCGCGAAGAAGTCCAGGAGAGCGCGGCGGAGGATGGCGAAGAAAAACTCCCCGTCCCGGTCGAAATCAACGCCATTCTCGATGAATACGTCATTGGCCAGCAGCGTGCCAAAAAGGTGCTTTCCGTAGCGGTGTATAACCACTATAAGCGGCTTCGTCACGGTGGCTCAAAGAGCGATGACGTAGAGCTTGGCAAAAGTAATATCCTCCTTGTGGGTCCTACAGGCTCCGGTAAAACCCTTCTCGCAGAAACCCTCGCGAGGCTTTTAGATGTGCCTTTCACGATTGCGGACGCGACCACGCTCACAGAAGCGGGGTATGTGGGTGAGGACGTCGAGAACATCATCCAGAAGCTGCTGCAGAAGTGTGACTACGATGTGGAAAAAGCGCAGGTTGGCATCGTGTACATCGACGAGATCGACAAGATTTCGCGCAAGTCGGACAACCCATCAATCACCCGGGACGTGTCGGGAGAGGGGGTTCAACAAGCGCTGCTCAAGCTGATCGAGGGCACTGTAGCCTCTGTGCCGCCCCAGGGTGGTCGCAAGCATCCCCAGCAAGAGTTTCTGCAAGTGGATACGTCCAGCATTTTGTTCATTTGCGGCGGCGCGTTTGCCGGGCTTGATAAGGTGATTCGTGACCGCTCAGAAAAAGGCGGTATCGGCTTTGGTGCAGAAGTGCACAGCAAAGACGGTAAGCGCAATGTGGGTGAGGTGCTGTTTGATCTCGAGCCCGAGGACTTGGTCCAGTACGGCCTGATCCCCGAATTTGTCGGTCGACTACCCGTTATTGCAACGCTCGAAGAGCTTGACGTGCCAGCTCTGGTACAGATTCTCACCGAGCCGCGTAATTCCCTCACCAAGCAGTACGGCAAGCTCTTCGATATGGAAGGTGTAGAAATCGACTTCCGCGAAGACGGTCTCCGTGCGGTGGCTGAGAAAGCCATGGAGCGTAAAACCGGCGCCCGGGGATTGCGCTCGATTCTCGAAGGCGTACTGCTGGATACAATGTACAGCATCCCGTCGCGGGAAGACGTGGCCAAGGTGGTTGTCGATGAATCTGTTATTCGCGGAGATTCTGAGCCGCTGCTGGTGTACCAGAATAACGAGCCTGTCCGAGCGGCTGTTCCCGAAGAGTAAGGTCTCCGACGGGCCCGGTGCCCGTCGGGTAGTTAAAGACAGGCATTCGACCTGAGTGACTTGTATTTAGCGCGTTAGGCCCCATTATCTTGAGGTCTGGCAATCGTTAGCTGATAGGCGGCCACACGCCATTTCTTGACCCGATTTCTGGTTTGACCTGGAGAAAACAATGGGCGAGCACCCAGTACTAGAACTTCCTCTTTTACCCCTTCGCGACGTCGTGGTTTATCCCCACATGGTGTTGCCGCTTTTCGTGGGTCGGGAGCGCTCCATAGAGGCTCTTGAGCACGCCATGGCGAATGACAAGCAGGTGCTTCTGGTTGCTCAGCGCAACGCCTCTGACGATGATCCCCGCGCGGACGACATCTATCAGGTAGGGACGGTCTCCAACATCCTCCAACTTCTCAAGCTACCCGACGGCACCATCAAGGTCCTGGTCGAGGGTGGATTTCGCGCTGCTGTTGATTTTGTTAACGATGATGGCGAGTTCACGGTAGCGGGTGTTCGAGAGATCGAAGCAGATGAGCCCGATGAGGACGAAGCAGAAGGGCTGTTGCGCACGACCGCGGCCAACTTTGAGAAGTACGTAACGCTGAGCAAGAAGGTACCTGCTGAGGTGCTCACCTCGCTAACCGGCATCGACGAGCCGGGACGGCTGGCTGACACGATCGCGGCGCACATGGGCGTTGAACTGGATCAAAAACAAAAGATCCTCGAGATTTCATCGGTTAAGGGGCGCCTTGAGTACCTCATGGGGCTCATGGAGGCTGAGATTGACGTTTTTCAGGTCGAGAAGCGTATCCGTGGCCGTGTCAAAAAGCAGATGGAAAAGAGTCAGCGCGAGTACTACCTGAACGAGCAAATGAAGGCGATTCAGAAAGAGCTCGGCGAAATGGATGAGGCGCCGAACGAGGCGGACGAACTCGAACAGCGAATTACCGACGCCAAAATGCCGGAGGAAGCCAAGGATAAAACCCTGGCTGAACTCGGCAAACTGAAAATGATGTCTCCTATGTCTGCAGAAGCATCTGTGCTGCGCAGCTACATTGACTGGATGGTAAGCGTGCCATGGTCAAAGCGCAGCAAGGTGAAGCATGATCTGAAGCGAGCCACGGACATTCTGGACGCGGATCACTACGGGCTTGAGGAAGTTAAAGAGCGAATCCTTGAGTATCTTGCGGTGCAGAAACGCGTGCGTAAGGTTAAGGGTCCTGTGCTCTGTCTCGTGGGTCCCCCGGGTGTTGGTAAAACCTCGCTTGGAGAATCTATCGCCAGAGCGACCAATCGCAAGTTTGTTCGTATGGCTTTAGGTGGGGTTCGTGACGAGGCCGAAATCCGCGGCCATCGACGGACCTACATCGGCTCCATGCCGGGTAAGTTGCTGCAAAAAATGTCTAAAGCAGGTGTACGTAACCCGCTGTTCCTCCTCGACGAGATAGATAAGATGGGTATGGATCACCGCGGTGACCCGGCTTCTGCGCTATTGGAAGTGCTCGATCCAGAGCAGAACCAGCAGTTCAATGACCACTATCTTGAAGTCGATTATGACCTGTCTGACGTGATGTTCGTGTGTACCTCAAACACCATGAATATTCCGGGTCCTTTGCTGGATCGAATGGAGGTTATTCGTCTTCCAGGTTACACCGAAGATGAAAAACTCAATATCGCACAGCGCTATCTCATTCCCAAGCAGATCAAGCGCAATGGCCTTAAAGAGGGCGAGTTAACGATAGAAGAAGACACCTTGATTGATGTCATTCGCTATTACTCCCGGGAAGCGGGTGTGCGCGCCCTGGAGCGTGAGATTGCCAAGATCTGTCGCAAGATGGTCAAGGCTATAACGCTCAAAGAGAGCGAGTACGGTTCGTCGGTAACGCCGGATATGCTGTCCACCTTGCTGGGCGTACGCAAGTTCAACTACGGCGTGGCCGAAGAGGAAAACAAGATCGGGCAAGTGACGGGGTTGGCCTGGACGTCTGTGGGTGGCGAGCTGTTGACTATTGAGACGGCGGCGGTTGCCGGAAAAGGGCGCTACGTAAAAACCGGATCTCTGGGTGATGTCATGCAGGAGTCCATTCAAGCGGCTAGCACTGTCGTTAGAAGCCGTTCGCAAATGCTCGGGATACCGGCGAGTTACCACGATAGCCACGACATGCATATTCACGTCCCTGAGGGTGCGACTCCCAAAGACGGCCCCAGCGCCGGTGTTGCCATGTGTACAGCGCTTGTATCAGTCTCCACGGAGATTCCCGTACGTGCGGATGTCGCCATGACCGGAGAAATCACTCTTCGCGGCGAGGTGTTACCTATCGGGGGGCTTAAAGAGAAGCTTTTGGCGGCACGTCGGGGTGGTATAAAAACGGTCATCATCCCCAAGGAGAACGAGCGTGATTTGCAGGAAGTACCCGACAACATCAAGGCGGATCTTGAGATTGTTGCGGTTAAATGGATTGATGAAGTGCTCGCGATCGCGTTAGAGAGTCCGCCGGTGCCTCTCAGCGATGAGGACTACCTCGCCGGCACAGAGCAATCTCAAGGTGATCAGGGTCGCGATGGCGATGAAAATCGTATAAACACGCATTAAAACGTTGAATTAACCCGCCCGTAGTTGACCCATCTGAGTAGGCTGTTATACAGTCTCGCAGCTGTGAGACGCTTCGCTGCGGGCTCGGAATCATTGAGTAGCAGCCTCTATTGTAAGTAGCGTGTAAGTAACGTTTTACTGAAATTACTGTACATCGCCCGGTCCAGTTTTCGTTTGTGCGATGTGCGATGTGTCTTCTGGCCTTTTAGTCGGGAGAAGCTCGCAATCCACTAAACCGGGCGAGACTTAGTAAGGGATATGCGCAAGAGCGCAAGTCAAATTAAAAATATCAGATAAATTATTCGTCGCGAATTTTGCGATCCGAACCTCAAAGGGGACCTTAGTGAACAAATCAGACCTTATCGACGCAATCGCGTCAGCTGCCGATATCAACAAATCCGATGCCGGCCGTGCACTCGATGCTGTCGTCGATAGCATTACAGACACATTAAAGCGTGGCGACCAGGTTTCACTCGTTGGTTTTGGCACATTCTCTGTTAAGCATCGCGCCGCTCGCGATGGTCGCAATCCTCAAACAGGTGAGACCATCAAAATCAAAGCGTCGAACGTACCGGGATTCAAAGCTGGTAAAGCGCTGAAGGATGCAGTTAACACGTAAGCTCAACAGGCAATATCTGTTGTAGTGGTTACCTCGATTGCGCATCTAGCGGATGCGTAATCTGTAACTTCAAGCTTAGAAAAGTTGATACAAGGCGCACCTCGAGTGCGCCTTGTGCGTACGTAAAGGTAGTAAATCAATGTTGCAGGATATCCGGGCGAATGCTCAGGGAACAGTCGCCAAAGTCATCATCGGGCTGATTGTCATATCGTTTTCGATCTTTGGAATCGAGTCGCTGCTCTTTAGCGGCGGTTCCAATGGAGTTGCAGAGGTGAATGGTGAAGAGATATCGCCTTTCGACCTGCAACAAGAAGTATCCGTGCGACAGCGGCAACTACTGAGTATGCTGGGTGACGACGCGGATCCGGCCCTGCTTGATCAGGCTCAGCTCAGCCAGCAGGCTCTCGAGACTCTGATTCAGCGCGAAATTATCAAGCAAGCCGCGGATGATATGGGGCTCACTACCTCGGATCAGGCCCTGGCAGACATTATCGGGTCTATGCAGCAGTTTCAGATTGACGGCCAGTTTTCGCCGGATATGTTTCAAAGCGCTCTCGCCAGTGCTGGTTTTACTCCAGCATTGTTCCGGGAACGACTTGCCGACGATATTGAAATCGGACAACTGCGAGCGGGAATCGCCGGTAGTGACTTCGGCACCCAGACCGAACTGGAGCTCGCTTCTTCCATCGCATTGGAGGGTCGGGACGTCCGATACATAAGCTTGCCGCTTATTGATTTTATCGCCAGCGTAGAAGTGAGTGATGCTGACATTGAAGCGTACTATGCGGAGAACCCCGAACGCTTTATGAGTGAAGATAGCGTCGTTCTTGAGTATCTTGAGCTAGGCTTGGACAGCTATCGTAATGACGTCGACGAAGCGCGATTGCGTGAAGAGTTTGAGCTTGTACGTGATGAGTTTGAGCTAGCCACCGAGGCGCGTGTGTCCCATATTCTCGTCGAAGGCTCAGATGACGAGCGCGCAGATGCCATTGCTGCGGTGCAAGCGGCGCTGAGTTCGGGTACGAGTTTTGCCGATGCTGCCGCAGAGTTCTCTGATGATATCGGGTCAGCGCAATACGAGGGAGACCTTGGCTACACAGCGGGTGATACCTTCCCAGAAGAGATGGAAGAAGCTATCGCTGCCCTGGCGGTTGGCGAGCAGTCTGGACCGGTAGAGACAGACGCGGGCACGCATATCTTGTTAGTTACGGACCGACGAGATGGAAGTAGCGTCACTTTTGAGGAAGTGGCAGGGGAGTTAGAGGAACGCATTCAGAGGCGTGATGCGGCAGCCGACCTTCTTAGGGATGTCGAGCGTCTCCGTGACATTGCATTTAACGCCCCGGACCTTGAGGACCCAGCGGAGACGCTTGAGCTGAGTGTTCAGATCTCCGAGCCTGTGAGCCGCAACCAGCGAGAAGGACTGTTCAGTCGCCCGGCGTTGATTCAAGCGGCATTCTCCGAAGACGTTCTTGAGGCTGGGCATAACAGCGAAGTGATTGAACTAAGCCCCGAACAGTTTGTACTACTGCGTGTTGCCGAGAGGCAGCCATCAGCTCAAATGCCACTAGCGGAGGTTCGCTCCACGATCCAGGAAGAGTTGCGTGAGCAATTCGCAAAGGATGCTGCAGCTTTGCAAGCGGTTGATCTGCTGGCGTCTCTTGAGGAAGGAGTCACCGTCGAAGAGGCCGCAAACGCAGCGGGCTTTGAGTGGCAGGTAGAGCTCAGTGCACGGCGAAACAGTACAACGCTTCCGCCTGTAGTCCGCGAGCGGCTATTTTCTATGCCAGCGCCTGAAGCCGATAGTGCTACGCGGGAGATTGTCTCTGAGGATCCCGATGCAACCTACCTGGTCGAGTTAGCTCGAATCAGTGCCGGGGACCCTGCGAACCTGCCAGCGCCAGAGCGAGATCAGCTTCGTATAAGAATCGCGGGGGAGACCGGCGGCACGCTACAGCAACAGTATGAGTTAAGCCTTCGGGAGAGTGCTGACGTCGTGGTTTACTAGAGGCAAGCCCTTTGGCCGAAACGCTTCAAAATCTGCTCAATAGCATAGTTTCGGCGACCGCCGGTCTGCCAGAACCCGAAGTCCTCGCGCGCTGGTCACCGGCGCTGAGTGGCGACATCGATATTTGTATTCGCGCCGATGGCAGCTGGACTCATGAAGGCTCGCCCATTAACCGCGAGGGCATTGTCCGCGTTTTTGCTTCGCTACTACGTCGAGAAAATGACGGCGATTACTATCTGGTCACCCCTGCCGAGAAGTGGCGGATCCGGGTAGAGAGACACGCTTTGGTGGGAATCGATTGCGAGTGCGTTGAGGATAGCTGGCAACTGTTGCTAAACACGGGTGGGCGCTGCAGCATAGGGGGCGATCAGCGTCTTCACGTGGCGGGCGACGCTGGAGAGCCCTTTGTTGAACTCCCCAATGGTCTTAGTGCTCAGATCACCAGAGCAGCCTGGTACCGTCTTATGGATGCTGCCGTGATCACGGACGACCGCGCCTACATCCTTAGCGCCGGCGAAGAGATATTCCTGGGCAGCACACACTAAGCTTACGGAGCGTCCTGTTACATATTCGGGTAGTTCGGCCCGCCAAAGCCCTCAGGCGTCACCCAGGTGATATTTTGCGCCGGATCTTTGATGTCACAGGTCTTACAGTGGACGCAGTTCTGCGCATTGATCTGAAAACGTTTACCTTGTTCGTCCTCTACGATCTCATACACGCCCGCAGGGCAGTAACGCTGGGCCGGCTCATCAAAGAG
Organism: Congregibacter sp.; assembly: GCF_965662665.1. NCBI lineage: Bacteria > Pseudomonadati > Pseudomonadota > Gammaproteobacteria > Cellvibrionales > Halieaceae > Congregibacter > Congregibacter sp. The sequence continues at coordinate 10,475 of NZ_CBFIIF010000026.1, forward strand.
CGGTAGGTTCGACTCAATGGGGACGCTGGCGTTGGCGAGGGTCAGGTGACAGGGCTGATCCTCTTCATGGTTGGTGTTTGACAAAAACACCGACGATAGACGGTCAAAACTAATCACGTTGTCCGGCTTGGGATAATCGATTTTCCGGGAGTCGGCAGCGGATTTCAGGACGGCATAGTCGGGCTTACTGTCATGCAGGGTGAACGGTACCTTGCCACCGAAAATGTTCTGATCAATCCACACCATGGCAGCACCAAGCATAAAGCCGAACTTATGCATGTATCCTGAAAAGTTTCGCGTGCTGTAAAGCTCTTTGTACAGCCATGAATCGCGCATTTTGCTTTCAAAACTATCGAGCTGCGCAGGGGGCGCGCCGCTCATCAAGGCTTCGACTACAGCTTCTGCGGCGATAAGTCCGCTCTTCATGGCCGTGTGGTTGCCTTTGATCTTTATCGCGTTAAGAGTTCCCGCGTCACATCCAATGAGGAGTCCGCCGGGAAACTGCATTTGCGGTAATGAATTGATGCCGCCCTTGGCGATGGCGCGCGCCCCGTAGCTCAGCCTGGAACCGCCCTCGAGATACTTCAAGGTCTCGGGGTGATGCTTCCAGCGTTGGAATTCCTCGTAGGGAGATACATGAGGATTGCTGTAGTTGAGATCGGTAATAAGGCCGACATAAACCTGATTGTCATCGGCATGATAGAGGAACGCCCCTCCGCTGGAACCACTTTCTTTGAGTGGCCATCCCAGTCCATGGACCACTAGTCCGGGCTGGTGTTTTTCTGCGGGAATCTCCCAGATCTCTTTGATACCAATGCCGTAGTGCTGCGGATCTTTACCTTCATCGAGGCCAAATTTACTGATGATCTGCTTCCCGAGGTGTCCTCGACAGCCTTCCGCAAAGAGCGTGTAACGCGCATGCAGCTCCATACCCCGCATGTAACTGTCTTTGTGTTCGCCCTCGGCGCTGATACCCATGTCGCCGGTGGCTATACCCTTAACGCTTCCATCGTCGCCATAGAGCACCTCTGAAGCCGCAAAGCCGGGATAAACCTCGACTCCCAGACTCTCCGCCTGCTCAGCCAGCCATCGGCATACATTGCCCATGGATACAATGTAGTTGCCTTCATTATGGGTGGGCTTGGGAATTGCGAAATTTGGCAGTTTGGTGGCGGATTTCTCCCCCATATAAAAGTAAAACTGGTCCTGAGTCACTTTGGTCTTAAGAGGCGCTCCCATCTCCTCCCAGTTAGGAAACAATTCCTCAAGTGCTTTAGGCTCCAGCACCGCGCCGGACAGGACGTGCGCCCCAACCTCGGAGCCTTTTTCCACAACACATACCGTTAGTTCGCGATCCTGTTCCTGGGCCAGCTGCATGATTCGGCAGGCCGCCGATAGTCCTGAAGGACCTGCTCCGACAATAACAACATCGAACTCCATGGCTTCGCGTTCCACTGGGTAACCTCTCTTGATTTCCTGTAGCGCCCCGAAGCGGGTGCCATCGTTGGTAAACGCCCATTATAAAGTTTTGGGGCCCTTCAAGGCCACTGGCTTGTGCGGCACATAAGCAGTCGCGAATCGCTTTCAGCAAAGCCTGCACCCACGCTGTCAAGCAGCTCGTTGCACTATCGAGTAGGATCATCGTTCGGCGCGCAGCCTGCGTCCGTCTTGATCAGGCCCACTATTCTGTCTTTTAGCGGCTTGTGAGGAAGCTTTTAATGCAAATTCCGCTACCATTGCGCCAGCCAGCATTGCCATGGGCGGCTATTGACCTCGGAAGGCAATATCGGCACCATTTGCCCCCGCTTTTCCAAGGGGTCGCGGTTCTGCAGCCTCTTAAAGTCACTAACCCACGATTAACCCATTATGGGAGACAGTATGAAGGTTCTCGTCGCAGTCAAGCGTGTCGTCGACTACAACGTCAAGGTACGCGCCAAGGCCGACGGTTCAGATGTTGATCTGAACAACGTCAAGATGTCCATTAACCCTTTCTGCGAAATCGCAGTAGAAGAGGCTGTCCGGCTTAAAGAAGCAGGCACCGCCACCGAAGTTATAGCTGTCTCTGTAGGTGAGAAGAGCTGCCAGGAGCAGATTCGAACTGCTCTTGCACTGGGTGCTGATCGCGGCATTCAGGTAGAAGTCGAAGGCAGCCCTGAGCCTTTGGTGATCGCCAAACTCCTCAAGGGCATCGTGGAGAAAGAGTCTCCCGATCTGGTGATTCTCGGCAAGCAGTCTATTGATGGCGACAACAACCAAACCGGTCAGATGCTTGGCGCGCTAGCGGGTATGCCCCAGGGTACTTTCGCCTCCGAGGTTAAGGTTGAAGATGGCAAGCTTGCGGTAACGCGGGAAGTGGACGGGGGAATGCAAACCCTGAGCTTAAACCTACCGGCTATCGTAACCACAGACCTTCGTTTGAATGAGCCGCGCTATGCGTCGCTTCCTAACATCATGAAGGCTAAGAAAAAGCAGCTGGACGTGCTGACGCCTGCAGAGCTTGGCGTTGAAGTTACCAGCCATCTCAGCCTCGTCAAAGTAGAACCGCCACCCGAGCGCGCTGCCGGCATCAAAGTTGAATCGGTTGAGCAGTTGGTCGACAAATTGAAAAACGAATCGAAGGTGATCTGATGAGTACTCTTGTTGTAGCAGAACATGACAACAGCAACCTTAACGTAGCCACGCTCAATGCCGTAGCTGCCGCACAGGCTCTGGGTTCAGATATTGATATTCTTGTAGCCGGTGGAGACTGCGGCGGAGCCGCATCTGCAGCTCAGGCTGTTCCAGGCGTTGGCAAAGTACTGTGTGCAGACAATGCGGCCTACGCCACTCAGCTAGCCGAGAATCTAAGCCTCTTGATCGCCGATGTGGGCGCGGCTTACGACAATGTGGTTGCAGCCTCTACCAGCAATGGCAAAAACATCATGCCACGCGTAGCAGCCTTGCTGGATGTAGCGCAGATCAGCGACATTATAAGCGTAGAGTCTCCGGACACCTTTAAGCGACCTATCTATGCGGGCAACGTCATTGCGACGGTGCAGAGCTCAGACGCCAAAAAGGTGATCACTGTGCGTACGACAGCATTCGATGCCGCGGCTGCCGAAGGTGGCAGTGCAGAGCTTGTAGCAGTCGACGCTGCGCATGATGCCGGCATTTCCAGCTTTGTAAGTCAGGAGATAGCCGAGTCCGATCGACCAGAGCTCACCGCTGCTTCGGTGGTGATATCGGGTGGCCGTGGCATGCAAAACGGCGATAACTTCAAGCTTCTGGACGGCATCGCAGACAAGCTCGGTGCGGCTATCGGCGCGTCTCGCGCTGCGGTAGATGCGGGTTTCGTTCCTAACGACATGCAAGTGGGTCAGACGGGCAAGATCGTTGCACCCGATTTGTACATTGCGGTAGGAATCTCCGGCGCTATTCAGCACCTTGCGGGAATGAAAGACTCAAAGGTAATTGTGGCTATCAATAAAGACGAGGATGCACCGATTTTTCAGGTGGCAGACTACGGCTTGGTCGCAGATCTCTTTGAAGCGCTACCCGAGCTTGAGGCCCAGTTGTAAGAGCTATCGAGTCTCAGAGTAGTTTAGAAGCCGGCGCAAGCCGGCTTTTTTGTGCCTCACTATCGCCGTAGCGGCTGAGGTTTCTACCTTAAACTTCTCGCATAACCATCAACATCGAGCGATCTAAAAGCCCTGCTAGTCGCGACGTAAGCGATCACTGATGGCGATGGGGCTGGGGTAGTTGAGTACCACGATGTAAGAGGACGCCAGCAGCGTGATAATGGTGGTTGCCTGTATTGTGAGGGAGGCTTCCAAACCGAGCAGCCCCGCATCAAACGCGATGTAAGCGATGAGCAGGGAGAATTCACTGGCCTGCCCAAGACGAAACCCCAAGTCCCAGGCAAGACTCCTACGCTCACTCATGCCTTTTAACAGCAGGCGATAGGTAACGGGCTTCATGGCCAAGACTAACAGTGCCAGGCAGAGGGCCGGTAGCCATACCTGCTCCAGCATGGCGAGATCAAAGCGCGCGCCCACCGCAAAGAAAAACAGTATGAGGAAAAAGTCTCGCAGAGGCTTTAGGTTAACGGCGATGTATTGCGATATGGGACTGGCCGCAATACTGACACCCGCGACAAAGGCGCCAATTTCTGCGGACAAGCCCAGGAGCTGAGCCGACTCCGCCATACCCAGGCACCAGCCGATGGCGAGCAGAAAGATATACTCATGGAACCGGTCAAAGCGCTGGATCAAGCGTAGAAGCACGTAACGCACAAAAGCCCAGGCAGCAGCACCAAGCAACGGCAAGGCAATGAGAACCTTAGCGATATGCCATGCGGCTTCGCCTTCTTCAGCGCTCCCGCTGGCCATGATGAGGACCAAAACGATAATCGCCAGAAGGTCCTGCAGCAGCAGCAGGCCAACCATCATTTCGCCGATATGCTTGTGATGCAAAATCGTCGTCGGGAGGAGCTTGATGCCAATAATGGTTGACGAAAACATCATAGCCACAGCGACGATAACCGTCTCGCCCAGGTCTTCGAAGAACAACATAGCGAGGAGCCAGGAGGCCAAAAAGAAAATCGCGGAACTGGCTAGCCCCACCACGGTAGATTTACGTATCGTCGAGAAGAGCGCCTGGGGCTGCATATCCAGCCCGAGAAGAAACAGTAGAAAGATAATGCCAATGTGTCCGATATCTGACAGCTGCTGCAAATCCGTCACAAGACTGAATCCGGAGGGACCGATTAGTGCCCCCAGCGCAATGTAGGCAATGATCAGGGGTTGACGGGTGTAGAGAGCGACCGACGCCAGGGCCGCAGCGCCACTGAATATGAGAAAAAAAGCAAAGGTGACGGAGCTAGGGTCCATGGCAGCTCATCTGAAGAACGTGTCAGGATTGTAGCAGGCACTTCTCGCTCACCAAGAAGCGCAGGGCAGATCAGGCCCTATGTTTGCGGCGAAACAGCGGCTCTGTCTCACGGGCGTCGGGCTGGTAGGCCTCCGAAAAACCGGGAAGGGCATCTGCACTTTCTGCAGTCTCATCACTTTCAAGGGCATCAAAGCCACAGCGCTTAAGAAACACCCATTGATCAGCCAGCACGGCACCGCCGGCAATGAGCTGCCCTGTGTAGCCCATCTGCCTTAACTTCCCGGCGTGACTAAAACCCCGGCCGTCCATGAAACCAGCGAAATGGATGCTTATTTGCTGCACCTTGAGTAGTGCTGGGTAGTGGTCCCTAAGATCATCTTCCCCAGCCAGGGTAACCGCGGCCTGCTCAGGCTTGCCCGCATCGATCCACTCCTGCAGTAAGTAGTGCGATAGTTTGGCGGGGTTGGTCACCTCACGAGCGCTCAGCAATTTCTCAAGACTTCCCATACACGGCCTCTTTGAAGGGTTCAATTCCGCAGCGCTCATATACCTGCAGAAAGTATTCCTGATCTGAATCCCGAAGTTCTAAATAACGCTGCAACAGCTTATCGATGACATCCGGGAGGTCGGCGCGACTGAACGACGGGCCAAGTATTTTGGCGACTTTTGCGGACCCTGCCTGTGAGCCTCCGATGCACACCTGATAAAACTCCTGACCTTTTTTATCGACGCCCAGGATGCCGATATGGCCCACGTGATGGTGACCGCAGGCGTTCATGCAGCCGCTGATGTTGAGTTCGATTGGGCCCAGATCGTACTGATAATCCAGGTTCTCAAAGCGTTCCTGAAGCGCCTGTGCCACGGGCAGAGACTTGGCATTGGCCAGAGAGCAAAAGTCACCGCCGGGGCAGCAGATCATGTCCGTTATGTGACCGGCATTGGACGCGGCCAATCCAAGGGGTTGAAGTGCCAGCCAGAGACTCATGAGTTCGCTTTCACGTACGTCTGCTAAAACGATGTTCTGCTCATGCGTTGTGCGAAGTTCTCCGAAGGAAAATTGATCCGCAAGCGCTGCCAAGGCATCCATCTGCGTGGCACTGATGTCGCCGGGCGCTTGCCCTGTGGCTTTCAAGGTTACGGTGACAGCTCGGTATCCTGGTTGTTTGTGCGCCTGCGTATTGCGCTTTACCCAGGCTGCGAACAGCGAATCCCGGGCGCAAGCCTGCTCCAGAAAGCTTCTCTCCTCCGACGCATCTGCCGCGGAGTAGTCGGGCGCGGTAAAGTGTGCGGCAACCGCTGCCAGCGACTCAGGAGTCAGCGTATTGGGGCCACCACGATTGCTCTCCCATTCAGCGTCTACAGCCTCGCTAAAGGTCCGAACGCCCATGGCTTTAACCAGGATCTTTATGCGAGCCTTGTATTTGTTATCTCGACGTCCGTGAAGGTTATAGACCCTCAGAATCGCCTCGAGATAGCTCAGTAAGTGCTCCGTATCAAGATCGTCGCGAATCAATACGCCGACCACTGGCGTTCTTCCTAGCCCGCCCCCAACGAGAAACTTAAGTCGCACGAGGCCCGCGGGATTTCGGTAAAGCTCAATGCCGACATCGTGAAAGTGAATCGCTGCGCGGTCTTCCTCGGCGCCGTTAACTGCGATTTTAAATTTACGAGGTAAGAACGCGAATTCCGGATGCAGGGTGGACCATTGGCGAATGATCTCGCAGTAAGGACGAGGGTCTACAACTTCATCCGCGGCAACACCCGCAAACTGATCCGTTGTCGTATTACGGATGCAGTTTCCACTTGTTTGGATGGCGTGCATTTGCACCGCGGCTAAATCGGCGAGGATTTCAGGCACGTCTGCGATTTGCGGCCAGTTGAGCTGAATATTTTGTCGCGTACTGATATGGCCGTAGCCTTTGTCATAGCGACGGCTGATGTCTGCAATCGCTCGCAACTGCGTACTGCTGATGAGGCCGTAAGGCACCGCAATGCGAAGCATAGGCGCCAGGCGCTGCACATACAGTCCATTTTGAAGACGCAGGGGCAAAAACTCGGCCTCGCCAAGATCACCACGAAGATAGCGTTCGGTCTGCTCGCGAAACTGCGCGACACGCTCTTCAACGATAGTTTGGTCAATGTTGTCGTACTGATACATAAAAATTACGCGTGTCTGGGAGGGCGCACTTTAGCAAAGCTGCCGATACTCATTTATCTTTGTTTTTCATAAGCTTGGATTGTTTAGTTATGGTCCTTCGGCGCATTTTCTTGACAGTTGCGGGCGATAGGCCAGAATCCGCGATTCCAGAAGAGACGATGGCAGATTATGAAGCAACGCTTGGACACAATTTTACAAAACGGGGTCAACCAGGGCGCTGCACCCGGGGTCACAGCCATAGTCGTAAACCGTGAAGGGATTGTTTACGAAGGCGGCTTTGGAGAGCGAGAGCTCGGGAAAGGCACGGCAATGACCGTTGATACTGTGGGAAAGATTTTCTCCATGACTAAGGCCCTGACGGCAGCGGCGGCGATGCAGTTGGTAGAAAAGGGGCTGCTGGAGCTGGATGCCCCTGCCGGCATTGTGTGCCCGAAGATAGGAGAAGCCCGCGTACTTGATGGTTTTGATGACAACGGCGAGCCTGTGACGCGAGCGCCTGCCACGGCAGTTACCTTGCGCCAGTTGCTGACGCACACCTCGGGCTACAGTTACCACATGTGGGATGAAGCCTGCACTCGCTGGCTCGAGAAAACGGGCTCTCCCAGTATCGCAAGCCAGTTAAAGGCCGCCTTACTGCAGCCCTTGATGTTCGATCCGGGTACGCAGTGGCGCTACGGCATTGGCATTGACTGGGCGGGCCAGATGGTGGAGGCGGCCTCTGGTCAGTCCCTTGGCAGCTATTTTGATACCCACTTAACAGGCCCTCTGGGCATGTCCGATACCCATTTTGACTACACGGATTCGATGTTTGCGCGAGCCGCAAGCCTGCATATTCGCTCACCCGACGGCTCTCTTACGCCTACACCACTGGAACAGAAAGATCAGCGGGAATTTGATGAAGGCGGCGGAGGACTAAAAGGCACGATGAGGGACTACGGTAAGTTCATACGTATGATTTTGAATGACGGTGAGTTGAGCGGCACACGAGTACTTGAATCAGACACGGTGGCAGAGATGTGCAGCAATCAAATCGGCGGACTGCGAGTTAAGCCGATGCGCTCCTGTGCTCCGGCAATCACTAACGATGGCGAGTTTTTTCCGGGAGAGCCCAAGTCCTGGGGCTTAAGTTTCCAGATTAACGAGACGCCAGGTTTTACCGGCAGGCCTGTAGGGACCCTCATGTGGGCAGGATTGGCCAACAGTTACTATTGGATTGATCGCCAGAATGGGATCGGCGGCGCGTACCTCAGTCAAATTTTGCCTTTTGCGGACAAGGCGTCATCGGAACTCTTCTTTGAAATGGAAAGCGCTGTCTATGAAACGCTTTGAGCCGCAATTCAACGTGAGTGCTTTTGGTTAGGGCTTAGGGCTTAGAGCTTAGGGCTTAGGGCTTAGGGCTTTGGTCTTTAGGCTTCAGCTCATGCTTTGGGAATAGTGAACAGTAAACAGAGCTTGGGGCAGACGGGCCTAAATGCTAGAATACTTGCGCTTCTGGGTGGCCGCGCTGCCATCGGGTTACAAAGCTACAGCCACTACACTTAGCTCCGATATTTAGCTCCGATGCTGTAGTTAGTAATTTTTAGTTAACAAGCTTACTTAGCAAGCTTTTTATCGAACATTTCCAAAAAACGAGGATACTTCAGCATGGCGGCAAGCGGATCTCAAAAACCAGACAGCACGGCTGACGCGGTCGCGACCGTTGTGATCATGACCGTTGTAGTGGCCACAGTGTCTTTTTGGCTGGCAGGAATGCCTAGCTAGTCAGTTAATAGACACTCCCTACGCCCGAGCACAGTTGCTCATCCGAGGCAGCTGTTATCTAGCGGCTGCTTAGCACCATACTCACCACCGTGTAGACGGCGCCAATAAACAGCGCCGTAAATACTAAACCCGCAAATATGAACGTGCCTGCGCGGCCCTGTTTGAAGTCGCGCTCGCGGTTTTTACTGCTCTGAACACCCAAGCCCGCCGCAAAGACACTACTGATTACCTGTAGCGGATTCAGCGCGTCCTTTGACTGCTGTTGTTCCTTGGAACCTTCCACGCCACTGACGTCATTTCGCCGCTCTATGCAATCTTCATCCAGAGATTTGTCTGCGGTATCAACATCCATTGTCATAGCATTCCCCTACGGCTGGGAGCCTTAGTCCAGGTTGGGAGACAGCCAGCGGGCCAGCTCAGCAGTTTTCATGCTTTTTCGTGACGCCAAGGACGCCAACTGATCCTCGCCGATTTTACCCACAGCGAAGTATCGCGCTTCGGGATGAGAGAAATACCATCCACTGACGGACGACGCGGGCTCCATCGCATAGTTGTCTGACAGGGTGACGCCGCAGCGGGCTTCCGCATGGAGCAGGTCAAAGAGGGCGCGTTTTTCCGTATGGTCAGGGCAGGCAGGGTAACCCGGTGCCGGGCGTATTCCCTGGTACTTCTCGCGGATGAGTTCCTCATTCGACAGTTGCTCATCGGATGCGTATGCCCAGAACTCCTGACGTACTCGCAGATGCATATGCTCGGCGAGAGACTCCGCCAAGCGGTCAGCCAGCGCTTTGAGCATTATCGAACTGTAATCGTCGTGCTCGGCTTCAAAGGCCGCTGCGCGCTCTGCAACACCATGACCCGTGGTGACACAAAAGCCGCCGATGTGATCGTTGTTTGGAGCAATAAAATCGCTAAGGCTGAAGTTCGGCTGCCCGTTGGCTTTTTCGGTCTGCTGGCGCATGTGGTGAAGCCGAAGCGGTGCCGGGGTCTCGCCGGTTTCTACCAGAACATCTTCACCATCGCTGTGGGCAGGCCAAAAACCGATGGCGGCACGCGCTTCCAGCCAATCTTCGTCCACAATCTTTTTGAGCATGGCCTGAGCATCGGCGAACAAATCACGCGCCTGTTCACCAACAACATCATCGTCGAGTATCTTAGGATATTTACCAGCCAGCTCCCAGGTTATAAAGAACGGCGTCCAGTCGATCGTGTCGATGAGATCAGTCAGAGGTATTTCCGTGAAAACCCTCACACCGGTAAAGGTCGGCGTAGGCGGTTGGTAACTGTCCCAGTCGAGAACGGCCCGGTTTGCCAGAGCAGCTTCGTAGGACAGCCGCTTGGCTTTGGGCTTTCGGTTGGCCATGCGCTCGCGGACCTGGATGTATTCTTCGCGACGCTCATTGACGAATCCTGACTTCTGCTCGCCCAGCAATTGCGATGCAACGGACACACTTCGCGATGCGTCCGGCACATAGACCACAAGATCGTTCTCGTAATGGGGCTCGATCTTCACAGCGGTATGGGCTTTAGACGTTGTCGCACCTCCAATCATGAGCGGTACAGAGAAGCCTGTGCGCTGCATTTCGCTGGCGACGTGGACCATCTCATCCAGCGAAGGCGTGATCAGCCCACTCAAACCAATGACGTCGACATTTTCTTCTTTCGCCACGCGAAGGATTTCTTCGCAGTGCACCATCACGCCGAGATCAATGACCTCGTAGTTGTTGCACTGCAGGACAACACCAACAATGTTTTTGCCAATGTCGTGAACGTCGCCTTTGACCGTGGCCATGAGGATCTTGCCGTTGGTACTGCCTTCAGCTTTTTCGTCTTCGATATAGGGCTGCAGGTAGGCGACTGCCTGCTTCATGACGCGAGCACTCTTGACCACTTGGGGGAGGAACATCTTCCCTTGACCAAAAAGATCTCCGACAACGTTCATACCGTCCATGAGCGGTCCCTCGATCACTTCGATAGGCCGGGCCGCCTGTTGTCGCGCTTCTTCGGCGTCTTCTTCAATGAAGCCGTTGATGCCTTTAACCAAAGCGTACTCAAGACGCTTTTTGACCGGCTCATCGCGCCAGGCGAGGTCTTCGACGCGCACCGTGGCCGGGCCATCGGCGTGATACTTGCTCGCAATCTCGAGAAGGCGCTCGGTACTGTCGTCACGACGATTGAGAACAACGTCTTCTACCGCATCGCGCAGTTCTGCTGGAAGCTCGTCATACACGGCGAGTTGGCCCGCATTGACGATACCCATGTCCATACCCGCTCGAATCGCGTGATACAGGAAGACCGAGTGAATGGCCTCGCGGACTGGATTGTTTCCCCTAAAGGAGAAGGACACATTCGACACTCCGCCGGATACTTTGGCGCCGGGGAGGCTTTCTTTAATCCAGCGGGTAGCCTCAATAAAATCTACGGCGTAGCTGTTGTGAATCTCGATACCCGTAGCAACGGCAAAGATATTCGGATCGAAGATAATGTCGTTGGGATTAAAATTCAGACGCTCTCGCAGCAGATCCCAGCTTCGCTGGCAGATTTCTTGGCGGCGGGCCACGGTGTCGGCCTGACCATCCTCATCGAACGCCATAACGACTACCGCCGCGCCGTAGCGCTGGCAGAGTCCCGCCTGCTCGAGAAACTCTTCTTCACCCGCTTTGAGGCTGATGGAGTTAACCACCGCCTTGCCCTGGACGCAGCGCAAGCCCGCCTCAATAACTTCCCAGCGCGAGGAGTCGATCATGATGGGAACGCGAGAAATATCAGGCTCTGACGCGATGAGATTCAAAAATGTCACCATGGCTTCCTTGGCATCGAGCATGCCTTCATCCATGTTCACGTCGATGATCTGCGCACCGTCCTCAACCTGAGTGCGCGCCACATCCAGCGCCGTTTCATAATCCCCCGACAGGATGAGTTTCTTGAAGCGTGCCGAGCCCGTCACATTGCAACGCTCACCCACGTTTACAAACAGGCTGTCATCGTCAAAGGTGAATGGTTCAAGACCGCTCAGCTGACAGGCAGGGGGATTAGAGGGCAGGGAGCGGGGCGCTATCCCCGTTACAGCATTTGCGATAGCGCGGATATGTGCCGGCGTCGTACCGCAGCAGCCACCCACTAGATTAACAAAGCCTCGTTCTGCAAAGTCCTTGAACTCCGCAGCCATGACTTCCGGAGCCTCGTCGTACTCACCAAAGGCATTGGGGAGTCCTGCATTAAGATGCGCGCTGAAGTAGCCCTCGGTGGCTTTTGAGAGTTCTTCGAGAAACGGGCGCACTTCGAGAAAGCGCCTGCCACAGTTGCTCCCCACAACCAGAGGACGGGCATGCGCTACGGAGTACCAGAATGCCGTAGGGCTTTGGCCCGACAGGTTCCGGCCACTGACATCGGGAAAAGTAACCGAGATCATGACCGGGAGGCGTAGCTCCCGTTCTTCGAAAACGGACTCAATAGCAAAGATTGCCGCCTTGGCATTCAGCGTATCGAAAATGGTCTCTACCATCAGGAGGTCGACACCGCCATCAAGTAAACCGCGGGTGGCCTCTGCGTAATCTTCGCTAAGCCGGGCGAAATCGACATTTCTGGCACCGGGGTCGTTAACATCCGGGGAAATAGATGCGGTTCTGGGTGTTGGGCCAAGGACCCCGGCGACGAAACGCGGCTTGTCAGGGGTTTCTGCAGACATTGCATCCACAGCTTTACGTGCGACTCGGGCCGAGGTTTCGTTCAGTTCTCTTGCGATCGCCTGTAGACCATAGTCCTCGAGTGCTATGGCTGTGGCATTGAAGGTATTCGTCTCGACGATATCGGCGCCAGCCTGAAGGTAAGCCCTGTGGATACCTTCAATGACATCCGGACGGGTAATCGACAAAAGGTCGTTATTGCCCTTTAGATCTCCCGCGTGATCAGCAAAGCGTTCGCCACGATAGTCCGCTTCCTGCAGGCCCTCTGCTTGAATCATGGTCCCCATAGCGCCGTCGATAACCAAAATTCGATCGCGCAGAGCATCGGCCAGAGGGCCGGGAAGGGGAGTGAAAAGATTCATGATTGTGACTCAGCCTGTGGCTTCTATGTAAGGGGGTTTACGCGCAGATGCAGATAAAGGGCATCTGCCCGCACAAATGCGGGGCGGGATGATAGCAGATCGTGGTCGCCGGAGCATGGTCAGTAGGGCACAACTTAAGGGAAAGTTGCGAGGCTTTTCCTGGGAAACAGTGACGACCCTGTACAGGCCCGCTATAATACCTGAGTAATTCACTCAAGAACCGTGTGGACATAGTTGATGCTAACCATTACTGAAAGTGCCCAGGAATATCTTGCCGAACTATTGGGTAAGCAGGACGACGCCCTGGGAGTACGCGTGTTCATCAATCAGCCGGGCACAGCTCGCGCTGAGACCTGCATTGCGTATTGCCGTGAGGGCGATGTGTTGGAAGATGATGTGAAGCATCCCTTTGAAAAGATAACCGCCTGGTTTGATGGACGCAGCGTGCCGTTTCTCGAGGATGCTCTGGTGGATTACTCCACGGATCGCATGGGGGGGCAACTCACTATCAAGGCGCCCAACGCCAAAATGCCTCAGGTCAGTGATGATTCGCCCATCGAAGACCGAATCAACTACGTGCTTTATAACGAAGTAAACCCGTCGCTGGCCGCTCACGGTGGTGAGGTGTCACTGGTGGAGGTCACCGATGACGCTTTCGCGGTATTGCGCTTTGGAGGGGGGTGTCAGGGTTGCAGTGCGGTTGATATGACTCTCAAAGATGGCGTTGAGAAAACCCTGCTGGAACAACTACCTCAGCTCAAAGGCGTGCGCGACATGACCGATCACTCAGATCGCAGCAACGCCTTCTATTGATCGTAATCAGTTCGAACCAGCGTTGCTCAAGCGCCGGGGGAGCACATCCCTGAGTTTACCGTGCAGTCCCCGCAGACACTCTTCAGTATTTTCCCAGCCAATACAGGCATCAGTGATAGAAACCCCGTACTGCAGGTCGTCGGCATTACTTGCCATGCCTTGGTTTCCGCCATGCAGATGACTTTCAATCATGAGACCAATGACCGACTGGTTTCCTGAAACAATCTGGTTTGCGACGTTATCGGCGACCAGGGGTTGCAGCGATGGATCTTTGTTGGAGTTGGCGTGACTGCAGTCAACCATGATGTTTTGAGGCATATCTGCTGCCTCCAAAGCCTGCTCGCAGAGTTTTACATTGACTGAGTCATAGTTGGGGCCCGTGCTTCCACCGCGCAGGACAACGTGCCCATAGGGGTTGCCCCGGGTGGTAAACACGGAGACCTGCCCCTGACTGTTGATTCCCAAAAAGCGATGAGATTGAGATGCGGCGCCCATTGCATTAACAGCCACAGTAAGCCCGCCATCCGTGCCATTTTTGAACCCGACAGCCGACGAAAGCCCACTGGCCATTTCGCGGTGTGTCTGGGATTCCGTGGTCCGGGCACCAATCGCAGACCAGGAGATCAAGTCCTGAAGATACTGCGGAGAGATCGGGTCCAAGGCCTCGGTAGATACCGGTAAGCCCAGAGAGACAACGTCCGTAAGCAACTGTCTCGCGATCGTTAGGCCTTCTTCAATTTGAAAGGAATCATCAAGGTAGGGGTCATTGATAAGGCCTTTCCAGCCGATGGTGGTTCGTGGTTTTTCAAAGTACGCCCGCATGACGATGAACAAGGTGTCGTTCAGTTCCTTGGCGAGGGTGTTCAATCGCTTGGCATATTCCATCGCCGCAGTCGTATCGTGAATCGAGCAGGGGCCCACCACGACCAGGAGTCGTGGGTCGCTGCGATCAAGAATATTAAATACGCTCTGGCGGCTCTCGGTGACCGCACTTTCAAGCGCTTCTGTCAATGGCACAAGCTGCTTCAGCGCAGCTGGCGTTGGCAATATGTCTTGTGAGGCGACATTGATGTTGTGGACATTGTTACTCATGAAAACGATCCTGCTAGAGTGCGGGTTTGCTGACTGACGGGTGACGACGAATTGAGGCGCGGGAGTGTAATGCAGGGACGCGACAATGAATAGACAGACTCCGTGCGTGATTGTGAGACTAACATCATGAGTTTGCGTCCCCTTTTTGCTGATATAGAAAGTATCGCTGGGTTCCTCGCTGATGGGACTGCGGTGTTGACGCCCAACCGACGCCTCAGTCGCGCTGTTCGTGACGCCGAACAGCAGTACCGTCGCGCTCATGGAGAAAAGGTGTGGAATAGCAGCACCGTGCTCCCACTGCGGCAGTACTGGATAGAACGCTGGCGGCATGCGGTAACGCGTGGATTTTTGCCTCCCGCAACGCTTGTGGACGTAACAGCCCAACGACTCATCTGGCGCAGGATCATCGACGCGGACACTGAGCTTCCTTTTTCCCTGCTGAGTACGGGGCGCGCCGCAATGCTCAGTCAGGAAGCCAGCGAGCGGCTGGCCCTTTGGAGAATAAGATTGGAAGACCCGGCCATTCGCCAGGCTTTTAGTTTTGACGAGGACTCCCGCGCATTCCTGCGCTGGGAGAGCAGCTTTCGCGAGGCACTGGCAGAGCTGGACGTAATGACTCCGGAACAGGCTTTGGAGCTATTGCTCGACTGTCCCGAGGCTCTTGATCAGTCCGTGGCACTTCTCAGTCAGGATGACTTACCACCGCTTCACCAAGCGCTTTGCGAGGCGTCACCGGCCTGGCAACACATTGCCCCGCAAGCGGGCAGTGCAAAGATAAAACCAACGCGTACCTTTTCCGATAGTCCCGCAGAGCTGCAAATGGCAGCGAAGTGGTGTCGCGAGCAGAGAGAAAATGATCCTCTCGGGCGCTACGCGGTGGTTTTGTCTGATATGCATCAGGAACGGGACCGCATGGAGTACTGCCTTCGTCAGGAGTTTGGCTGCCTGACGCAGGAATACGCGAGCTTGCCGGTGAATTTCTCGACGGGTTTTACCCTCGATCGGGTGCCATTGGTTCGAGACGCGCTACGGATACTGGAGCTCAGCCTCCTAGAGGTCGACGTGGAAAGCGTCGTAGCGACATTGCAGTCCAGATTTGTCACTCCCCTCAGGCTGCACAGCGGTCAACAGGAGGCCTCTGTAAGGCGGCTCCGGGAGCTGGCGGTGGAGCGTGTGCCCCAGCGTGTCATGCGCAGCATTCTGGACGATGTATTTGAAGAAGCTGCAAGTACCCCCTGGGATGCGGTTATGCAGCTCGAGGCTAACGGCGCCTGGCAAAAACGCGCTCGTCCGCCTTCCCAATGGTTGGAGCCTTTTAGGGCGATACTTGCGGCCTGGGGTTGGCCCCTGGGTACGGCCCCGGACTCGCTGGAGTACCAACAGGCTGTGCAGTGGCATGAGACTTTGGACCTTTTCGCTACCCTGGATCCATACACTGGCGCATTGACCTTACCGGCGGCTATTCAAAGCCTTCGCGAGGTGCTGAGTGAACAGCAGTTTCAACCGCGCACGGAGGATCAGGCTGTTCAGGTATTAGGTCCCCTTGAGACCACGGGGCTTAGCTTTGACGCCGTGTGGATTACCGGCATGAGTGCAGCCCGCTGGCCCGCGGCGGCACAAGCAAATCCTTATTTACCCCACGGGCTGCAGCGAGAGCAGGATATGCCCCATGCCAATGCTGCCTGGGAGAGACGATGGGCTAACACCCGATGGGAGCAGTGGCTGTCGGGCGCTGGAGAAATCCAGGCAAGTTACGTCAATCAGCTCGATGGTGTCCATGCCTTACCCAGCCCACTGTTGGCGCAAGCGCCGGAACAGTCAGATTCTGAAAGCTGGTGTGCTGCAGACCGCTGGGCAAAGCAAAGTTCTGCTGCGCAGTTCGATAAGATCTCTCCTGGCTCGGTGGCGCTAAGCGAAGAAGAACATGCCCATCGTAGTGTCGGCGCGAATGTGCTGGAGCAGCAATCCGCTTGTCCCTTTCAGGCGTTCGCGGCAACACGCTTGGCGGCGGTTCAGGCGCCAGGCCTCGCCGTGGGTCTTTTGTCGTCTGAGCGGGGAACAATGTTGCATAGAGCTCTATTTCATATCTGGGGCGAGCTCCACGACAGTAAACAACTCGCTGCGCAGGACGACAAGTCTCTGGCGGTCCATATAGAAAAATCGCTTGAGTATGCTCAACAGGGCCTGATCAAGGAGCGTCTCGATGTGCTGGGCAACGACATATTGGCACTGGAGATGCGGCGCTTGGAGCGTGTCTTGCGCAAATGGCTTAGCTCTGAAAAGGACCGCAGTGAAGACTTTACGGTGATTGCCCGGGAGGATCCTCAAGAGCACCAGCTCGGCGATTTGCGGCTCCGTCTGCGCGTGGATCGGATCGATGCGTTAAGCGATGGAAGCAAGCTCATTATCGACTACAAGAGTGGTGCAATTGGCAGCGTCAACCAATGGCTGGGCGAACGTCCGTCGCGTCCCCAGCTTCCGCTTTACGCCCTGCTGCGACCTGTCGCCGCGGGAATCACCTATGCGTCATTGAAGCCTGGCAGCGAGGGTTTCAAGGGCATTGGCGAGCGGGAGTTTGTTCAAGGCGTCGTAGGTGCCGAAGAATATCTGCAGGACGATGAAGTCGGTGGCATGGACGCTTTGCGAGAGCACTGGGATCGGGAGCTCTCCGTGCTTGCAGATGAGTTCGTCGCAGGGCATAGCCCGGTAGATCCCACCAAGGAAGCCTGTCGTTACTGCCAACGTTTCGCACTTTGCCGTTTGGGTGAGGAGCTGACATGACCCCAGTTGATCACAGCGCTCGGGAGGCTGCCGTAGATCCACAGCGGTCTTTCTGCGTCAGTGCCCCCGCTGGATCGGGTAAAACCGGTTTACTGGTGCGTCGATTCCTGGGTTTGCTGGCGCGAGTAAGTGAACCGGAAAGTGTCGTAGCGATCACCTTTACACGAAAAGCAGCCACGGAAATGCGCGCGCGTATCGTCGGTGCCCTTCGCGATGCAGCGGAGGGTGTTGTCGCTAACAACCCCCATGAAGCGGCGCTCCTGAGCGCGGCGCAGGCGGTGGCGGAACACGATCAGTCTTTAGCGTGGGGACTATTGGAGAACCCGTCGCGTCTTCGAATTCAGACCATCGATAGCTTTTGTGGGTACCTCACTCGCCAAATGCCGGTGCTCAGCGGCTGCGGAGGGCAGGTGACAGCAACGGACGACAGTCGCCCCCTCTATCGCGAGGCGATCTCGCGATTTCTTGACCGGGAAGTGTCGCGGCGCGGGCAGGGAGCAGATAGCGATATCGACACTCTGCTTCTTCACCTCGATAACAACTGGGACAGTGCGGTTGAGCTGCTTTCTAAGCTCCTGCAGCGCAGGGAACAGTGGCAGCCGGTTTTTGGCGGAGCGGGTTTAGGCGCCGCTGAGCGCCATAGCCTTATAGAGATCACAGAATCACTGGTGCGCTTTCGTCTGGATGAGCTCGAGCGTCGCCTCGATAAGCATGTTAACGAGCTCCTTGATCTCATGGCCTATCGTCAGGAGCAATTGGGGCAGGAAGTGATTTTCACTCACGAAGAAAAGGATCTCGGCGCATGGCGCTCTGTTGCGGAACTGTTGCTCACCGGTAAAGGTGACTGGCGCAAAACAGTCAATGTGAAGAATGGTTTCCCCCCGGGGAAGGGCGAGGCGGCTGATCGTAAAGCACAGATGCTGGCGCTGCTGAGTGCCTTGTCCAGCGAAGGTGACGCTGCTCTGCTGATTGAACTGCAACAGGTTTTACTCTTACCCGACGTAAACGATGAGCCCGAGCACTGGAACGTGCTGACAGCCGTGACGCGGCTCCTTCCCCGTTTAGGCGCCGAACTATTGCTCGTCTTTCAGCAACGCGGAGAAGTCGATCACGCGCAAATAGCCATGGCAGCATTGGCGGCTCTTGGCCCTGACGAGGAGCCCACGGATCTTGCACTGCGCCTGGATCATGTCATAGAGCACTTGCTGGTCGATGAGTTTCAGGACACATCTTCAGTGCAGTTTGAATTGGTGCGCCGTTTAACCCGCGGATGGCAAGAATACAACGTTGCCAACCCCGCGGCGCCGCGCACCTTGCTGCTCGTTGGTGATGCTATGCAGTCGATTTACGGCTTTAGAGAGGCCAACGTCGGGCTGTTCATCCGCGCACGCAACGAAGGGATGGGCGATCTACCACTCAGTTGTGTGGATCTAAGCGTCAACTTCAGGAGTCAGGCGGGCCTGGTGGGATGGACGAATGAACACTTCCAGGTCGGCTTCCCCGCTGCCGATGACCCTCAACTGGGCGCCGTGAAGTATCGAGCAGCAGCCGCGGCACGGGACAGCATCGCCGCACCGGAAATTGCGCTATTCACCGGCGACGGCGCCGCGGAGGCCGAGATCGACGCCCTTTGTGACAAGCTGGAAGAAGGAGTCTGTAACGACGAGGTGAAGAGCATTGCCATACTTGGCCGCTCCCGCACGCAGCTACGCCCCGTGCTAGCCGCGCTTCGAGAGCGGGGTATTGAGGTTGCAGCCCGCGACCTTGATACCTTGTCGCAGCGCATGCTGGTGCGTGACCTGCTTACGCTTAGCACCGTCCTGTGTGACCAATTTGACCGTTTCGCGTGGCTTTCTCTGCTTCGAAACCCTTCCATCGCAATGGATAACGCGGATTTATTGTTGATGTCCTTGCACTGTTCCTCGGCGGCGGAGTTACGTGGCGATGCCTTTATTCAGTCTTCGGCGTTTAATCAAATGTCAGACATCGGCCAAGAACGTGTCCTCAGCTTAAAAGGCTTACTTCACTGGGCAGATCACTACCGTGAGCGCCTCGCCTTGAGGGTCCTCGTCGAAGAGTCCTGGCTGTTATTGTCTGGGGCGTCCAGTCTTGCCAGCGACGCTGATATCCTCGACGCAGAACGATTTTTTCAGTGTCTGGAGCAATTAGAGGCAAGCCAACAAACGCTGAGCGGCCGCAGCTTAAGTGAGGCGGTCGATACTCTCTACGCATCACCCGGTGACGAACGCTGTAAGGTTGAGGTGATGACCCTGCACAAAGCCAAAGGTTTAGAATTTGATTGGGTGTTTATTCCTGCGCTGGCCAAAAGCACCGGGGGCCAGGATGCGGAACTGCTACTCTGGGATGAGTTTGTATTGCCCGGCTCAGCCCCGACCTTTCTCATGGATATTCGCGATAACGCGGAGGGTGCGGGCGAACCCCGTCTATATGACTTTTTGAAGGCGCAGGCGAAACAGAAGAGTGACACTGAGGCGACGCGGCTCTTTTACGTTGGCTGCACTCGCGCCGCAGACTATCTCTGGCTCGGCGGGAGTCTGAAGTGGGACGAAGAGAAAGGCGAGCATAAGCCACCGGAAAAAGGTTCGCTGCTAAAAGTGATTTGGCCGACAATACAGGATAACGCTGAGGTTGCTTTTGTACCTCTGGGTCCGGAGGTCGAGGACCGGGCTTCTGGCAACTATCGTCGCCTCTCTACTTTGCCTGAGATCACAGCCATTGCTAAGGAACTCCCGGGGCAGGGACTCAATTTACCGGAGAATCGTCTTGCCCGAGCCTTCGGCACTGCGCTTCACCGCTGCTTCGAAGCTTTAACTTATCGACGCGAATTACCCGATGCCTGTGATCCACCGTTAGAGGCGCTGCTCCGCGTAGCGCTGATAGAGGCGGGTGCCGACGCCCAGGGACTCAGCAAGTTGCTCGATGATGGTCGTGCAATGCTGGATCGATTACTGGCTGACCCCTGGGGACGCTGGATGCTTTCGTCCGAGCGCAGCGAGAGGGCCGCAGAGCTGGCTCTAACGCAAGTCACTAGCGAGGGCGCCCAACAGCTGATTCTCGATTACATGTTCCTCGATGAGGCCACTGGAGAGCGCTGGGTTATAGACTACAAAACCAGTGCTCCCGGTAGCAATGAAACTGAGACGCAATTTCTGGAAACACAGTTGCAGACCTACGGCTCACAACTCGAGTCGTATTTTGAGGCGCTGCAGAGTCGCTTCGGTGGGCCCATTCGCTGCGCGCTGTATTTCCCGGCGCTGGGGCGTCACGCAGAGTGGCTGCCGTCGCCGCGCTAGTCAAAAAGCCACAGCCCCTTCTATAATCTTCGGACTTCCAATGACGAGCGTGCCCCGGTCATGAAAACTTCACTATTCTTAGTTGGTAAACGCTGGTCTAAAAGTCGCGGTCTCAGCCCGTGTCTTTTACTGCGGACTGCCCTCAGTGTCTCGCTGTTCGCCTTGGCGGCTTGCTCTGAGCCGCCCCCACCTCAGGAGAGTGCTGCTGCTCGGCCCGTAAAGCTGTTCACCGTGGACACGAGTTTGGGGGCTGAGATTCGACAGTTTCCCGCGACCATCGAGGCAGCCACGCAAGCTGAGCTCTCCTTCAGAGTCGCTGGGCAGCTCGAAGCTTTGCCTGTCAGGGAGGGCGACGTGGTAGAGGCCCAGCAGATTGTTGCCCAACTGGATGCCACAGACTTTAACAACACGCTCGAGGATCGTGAGGCAGTGTTTGAGAACACCCAGCGAAATTTCAATCGCGCCGGGGAGCTCATCGGGTCTGGCAGTATCTCCCAACTGGATTACGATCGTATGGAGGCGGATTTTCGCTCTGCACGGGCAGCGTTAGCTCAAGCAAAGGCCAATGTTAGCTATGCAACTTTGCGCGCGCCATTCACCGGCCGCATCGCAAGACGGTATGTTGATAATTTCGAAGAAGTCCGTGCTAAGCAGAGCATCGTGTATCTGCAGGACACGGAACTGCTCGACGTCATCATTGCAATGCCGGAGTCAGTTATCCGCTCGGTGACTAGCGGGGGCGAGGACGAACTATCCAACGCAAACATCGAAGAGAGTAGCGCTGAAAGAGTCCGTGCGATGGCGTCTTTTGATAATCGCCCAAACATTAGCTACGCGCTTCAAATCAAGGAAATCGCAACGCGCGCCGACCCGGACACGCAAACATTTGCCATGAGATTCAGCATGCCGCAGCCCGACGAATTTACGGTTCTGCCGGGCATGACCGCTCAGGTAGAACTGGATTTCAGTGGTCTGGTTCCCAGTGATGCTGTGACCTGGGTGCCTGCACGAGCGGTTCAGGCCGATGCGGCGCTGTCTCCTAGAGTCTTCGTTTTTGATGAAGCGACAATGCAGGTTCGAAGTCTCAGCATCGAAACGGGCCGAGTGTCCGGGGACATGATCGAGGTTCTATCCGGGCTAAGCGGTGGAGAAGAGATTGTCGCCGTGGGCGCCAGCTATCTGTCTGATGGCATGCGGGTTACACGAATGGCTGGAGGAGAGCAGGCAATTCCTCGGGAAGCGGCAGCCAACGTCAGCATGCCCCTATGAGCATCGCTGCCTACTCGGTCAGAACGCCGGTAATTTCATGGCTAGTCATCGTCATCATGGTTTTTGGCGGAGTTTTCGGCTTTCAGAAGATGGGCAAGCTGGAAGATCCTGCTTTCACCATCAAAATGGCCAAGATCATCACCCAGTACCCCGGGGCCTCCGCTCAGGAAGTCCAGGACGAGGTCACTTACCATCTCGAGGACGCTATCCAGAAGTTGCCCCAGCTCAAACGGCTGAAGATGTCAGTGTCGCGACCGGGCCTGTCCGATATCACCATCGAGTTTAAAGACGAGTACAGCGCAGCAGAGCTGCCCAACGTATTCGACGAGCTGCGCAGAAAAGTCACTGATGTTCGGCCAAAACTGCCCCCCGGCGCCCAGGCACCTATTGTTATTGACGACTTTGGGGATGTGTACGGCGTCTATTTAATGCTCACTGGAGAGGGTTATACCTGGCGGGATCTCTATGACGTAGCGGATGACATAAAGCGGCAACTAGTGCTCGTCAAAGGGGTCCGCAAAGTATCCATCGACGGCGAACAACAGGAAGTTGTGTACGTCGACGTATCACGCTCGCAGCTTGCGGAGCTGGGTATTGATCCCGCCACTATCGCCGGTGTTCTTGGCTCCCAAAACTCTGTTGTTGATGCGGGTAATGCGCGCGTAGGCGATGACTATTTGCGGATTAAGCCTACCGGAGAGTTCGACTCCGTTCAGGAGATTGGAGACCTTTTGATCTCTTCTCAGGATAGAAATCTCCTGCGATTAAAGGATATCGCCACGATCACCCGCGCCTACGAGGCGGTTCCCGTGAAGCTCTACTACCAAAATGGTCAGTCAGCGCTCAGCGTTGGGGTCAGCATGGCCCAGGGCGAAAATGTTGTGGAGGTCGGCAAGCGCTTAAGTGAACGCATTGCCGAGCTCCAGACGCTGATCCCCATTGGCATGTCTCTCGATGCGGTTTATGACCAGCCAGCGGAGGTGGAGAAATCTGTGGGCGGGTTCATTGTCAGTGTGGCTCAAGCGGTCGCGATTGTGATCGCCGTGCTGCTGCTGTTTATGGGACTCCGCACCGGTTTGATCATAGGGTCCGTATTACTGATTACCGTCGCCGGCACGCTGTTAATCATGTACCTCTTCGGTATCGAATTACAGCGTATATCTCTCGGTGCTTTGGTTATTGCTTTAGGAATGCTCGTCGACAATGCCATTGTTGTCGCCGAAGGGATGCAGGTACGCATGCAGTCCGGTATGAAAGCGATTGATGCGGCAACCGAAGCGGTAGGCAAGACTATATGGGCGCTGCTGGGTGGCACGGCGATCGGTATTCTTGCCTTTTCCGCCATTGGACTATCGCCCGATAACACCGGTGAGTTTGCGGGCTCCCTGTTCTACGTCATTCTCATATCGTTATCCCTGAGCTGGATAACAGCGGTGAGCACCACTCCGCTGTTATGCGCGCTGCTTCTTAAGCCGGGTGGACCCGAGCAGGACCTTGACCCTTATGATGGCAAGGTTTTTCGAGCTTACCGGCAAGTTGTGGCCTTTGCGGTGGATTATCGTCGCTTTACCTTGCTGCTCGTTGCCGGGTTGTTTGTGCTGGGCGTCGTGGGATTTGGGCAGGTCAAAAGCGGGTTTTTCCCCGCCTCGAGCACTCCGCTGTTTTTTGTCGACATTTATGAGCCCGAGGGTTCGGATATTCGTAAAACCCGGAATGACACCTTAAAGATCTCTCATTTTCTCCGCGAGCAGCCGGAAGTTCTCCAGACAACGACAGTGATCGGCGGCGCGCATCAGCGCTTTACCCTGGTGTATGACGCTCGAGAGCCCACACCGGTCTACAGCCAGATCATTGTGCGTACCAAGGATCCAAGTCAGGTTGCGGCGCTGCAAAAGCGTGTAGCAGAAAAAATACGCGACGAAGCGCCCTGGCTGGACCCCATCGTCAAATCCTTACGAATTGGTCCGGGACGAGACGCGAAAATAGAGGCGCGCTTTTCTGGGCCCGATGCAAGAGTGCTAAGAGAGCTCTCGGATCAGGCCGAGGCCATCATGCGTGATGATTATGAAGCGGTTGATATCCGTAATGACTGGCGATCACCGGTCAAGCTAGTGACTCCAGTGTTCAACGAACAGGTTGGTCGGCAGCTGGGCATAAGCCGCGAGGACCTCGGTAACGCCATGAAATTCGCCTTCGATGGGTCGCCCGCAGGTAGTTATCGCGACAGCAATCGTGTTTTGCCCATAAAGATGCGCGCCACCGAAAGCGAACGTGTGGATGTCGACGCTATTCGTGACGTACAAATCTGGAGTGCGGTGCTCGGCCAGACAGTCCCTGCGTCTGCCGTCATATCAGGCTATAGAACTGACTGGGAAAACGCCCTGTTAAGGGGACGCAATCGCATCCAAACCATTATCGCGTCATGCAATCCCAGCGGGGAGCTGGCGCCACCGTTGTTCGAGCGTATTCGGCCGAAGATCGAGGCGATTGAGCTGCCCTCGGGATACGCGCTGTCCTGGGGGGGAGAATACGAAGACAACGCCAACGCCCAGCAAGGTCTTGGGCGATCTCTGCCCGTAGGTATCTTAATGATGATCCTTACCAGCATCGTGCTTTTTGGCAAACTCAAGCAACCGCTGATCATTTGGCTCACGGTGCCTCTGGCAATCGTTGGCATTAGCGCCGGCCTATTGGCAACCAACGGGGCCTTTGACTTCATGTCTATGCTCGGCGCTCTGTCACTGATCGGACTGCTGATTAAAAACGCCATCGTGCTCATAGAGGAGATCGACCAGCAGATTGACGAGGGTAAGGATTCTTACGAAGCGATTTTGGATTCTGCGGTATCCCGAGCCCGCCCGGTAGTGCTTGCTGCGGCCACCACCATCCTTGGACTGATCCCGCTTCTGTCAGACGTATTCTTTGTAAATATGTCGGTGACGATCATGGCGGGGTTAGGGTTTGCCTCGGTTCTAACCCTGACCGTGGTGCCCACGCTGTACGCGGTATTCTTTGGTATCAAAAAGGATACGAGTGCATCTACTCCCTAGAGGACAAGAGGGTCTCAAAGAACGCGGTAATGACGCCGAAGTCGACAGAGGAGAGGAGAGGGGAGCTGGCGATAGAGGAGAGGAGAGCTGGCATTCAGCACTGTCCTCACTGTGCTATTCCGAAAGCATTCTTCCAAAACTACTCCTCCAAAACTACTCCTCGAATGCCCAGCGACCGTAATCCTAGTCTCCGCTCAAGAATAGGGTCAGTGATTGCCCGGGCTGCAGGTAGCGACGGGGATCCAGTTGGTTCCAGCTGATGATGTTATCGATGGTGACGTCAAAACGTGCGGCTATCTCATAGAGCGAATCACCTCTGCGAACGGTATAGCCTCGGCGTACACCGGTGCTGCCTTTTTGCGCCAGCGCAAGACTCTCCTGCCAGGCGGCACTGTCAGGAATCATCAATGTGTCACCGGCGCGGATAAGATTGCCATCGAGATTATTGACCTCTCGCAGTAAGCCCACCTGCGTGTCAAAGTTTTTTGCGATGCGAATCAGGCTGTCGCCCCGGCGAATACGATAGTGCTGCCAGGTCACTCGCTGGGAGTCAGGAAGCTGGGCAATGGAAACCGCGAAGGAGGGCGCGACGGCCATCGGCACCAGAATTTTTCCATCGCTATTGGGCGCCGTGGCCCAACGAAGCTGCCCGGGGTTGTAGTTGCGCAGCTGGATTAGATCAATGCCCGCCAGCTCCGCCGCTCGGAGCATCTCGATCTGTCCCCCTGTATCGATCATCTCGAAAGCCGGAGAATTGGGAATGTTATGCAGACTGACTTCCAGAGCCTCGCTGAAGGCGATGATGGTGCTGAGTGCGATTAATCGCGGCACATAGCGACGTGTTTCCCGGGGAAGCTCAAGCGACCAGTAGTCTGTAGGCATATCTCTGCTCGCGTTGCGTTTGATCGCACGCTGCACTCGCGCCTTACCCGAATTATAGGCAGCCAGGGTAAGCAGCCAGTCGCCATCGAAGTCGGCGTTCAGGCCCTCCAGAAAGTCCAGGGCATGCCTGGTGGAGTCGCGAACATCCAGTCGACCGTCAAACCACCAATCTCTTCGTATGCCCAAGTCGTCTGCCGTGCCAGGCATGATTTGCCAAAGTCCGGCGGCCCGTTGATTGGAGACCGCGAAGGGGTTCATGGCGCTTTCAACCATCGGTAGTAATGCTATTTCGATGGGCATGTCTCGTGCTTCTACTTCGCTCACCAGGTGGTAAAGGTAGCGTTCGGCGCGGGCACCAGTGATCTCGAAGTAGCGCGGTTGTTCGAGGTAATGCTCGCGGGCAGCGCCTATACGCGCATTGTGCAGCGTATGCATCTCGAGTTGCCGGCGTATTCTGTCCCACAGATCCACCGGTGGCCCCAGCTTTTTGCTTGCACCGGGGTCTCTCGCCGGTGGCAGAATCTCTGCTGCAGGAGTCACTGACGCAGTGCTCCCCTGAGGTTTGTCGCTTTGAATGCTGCAGGCACCCAGCACGAGCAGGGCGGCGATTAAAGGCGCCCTTAGAGAGAGCACGTTCAGAACTGATCCTTCCATGCTCGAAGACCGGCGAACACCTCTGTGGTGTTTGTGCCCGAATCACGTCCCGCAGCGGCAAGGCCCTGGGCAAGACTGGGTTCGGCGCTGCGCAGGAACGGGTTAGTCGCCAGCTCCAGGGCGATGGTCGATGGAACAGTTGGGACGCCTGCTGCGCGAAGGGCCTGAGCTTTAATCTCGCGCTCCTGCAGTTGCTTATTGTCCGGTTCAGCAGCTCTGGCAAATGCCAGATTGGCCAGCGTGTACTCGTGGGCACAGTAGACCGCCGTGTTTGCGGGCAGTGCCGCGAGCCGACTGAGGGATTCGTGCATCATTGTCGGGTTCCCTTCGAAGATACGGCCGCAGCCTCCGGCGAAGAGGGTGTCGCCGCAGAACAGCAGGGGCGACTCGCCTGCCTGGTAGTAGGCGATGTGGTCCAGGGTATGTCCGGGGACGCTGATAACTTGAAAGCTGTAGTCGCCTACGGGGAGGCTATCCCCGGCGACGAGTTCCACATCTATGCCGTCGATAGCCGGATTCACGGGCCCATACACGGTGCAGCCATACTTGTCCTTCAGCGCCCGAAGTCCCCCGACATGATCAAAGTGGTGGTGGGTAATGAGGATGCCCGCCAATGACAGGCCCCGCGACTCGAGGGCCATCTCCACCGCCTGGGCATCTCCGGGATCCACAACCAAGGCGGTTTGGTCGCTATTCTCAAGTAGCCAAATATAGTTATCGCTAAAGGCAGGAACGCCGACGATAGAGGACATAAGCAGTGTTTCTCTAGATACAAAAAAAAGAATTTAGAGACGCCTCAAGTTAGAAGTAGTCGGACGTTGCATGCGGGCAACGCACTGGCTACTCTCCTAACTGTGAAGAGCATCGCGAACATGCAGTCTATCGAGATTTCCCAAGCTCTGGAATCCTGGTACGCCAGAGAGTCCGGGGAAGAGCTTAGTGCGGCGATTCGAGAGCGCCTGGAGCCGGTGCTGGGACTGTCCTTCGGATACCATATTTTGCAAATAGGGCCCTTGGCGAGTCGGAGCCTCATCGCTGATAGCCCCATCAATCATCAAATTTATGCGAGCGCGGCCACAGACCGCACTGCATCGGTGTTTTGTCACGGAGACGAACTGCCTCTAGAGAGTGATAGCGTTGACACGCTTGTTGCGTTTCATGCTCTTGAGTTCGATGAACATCCCCATGGCAGTTTGAGAGAGATGCAGCGGGTTTTAAGGCCTCATGGTCATTTGGTGGTTGTCGGCTTTAATCCCTACAGCTTGCTCGGCGCATCGCACTACGCTCAGGGTCTTCGTAAAGCCAGTCTCTGGAGCCGCCAAAGACATCGTCCTGTCAGTCTCCGTCGACTGACGGATTGGCTACGCCTATTGGACTGCGAGTTAGAAAGCGCTCAGCAGCTCTTTCCCGTGCCCCTGGCCGGTAAAGGACGTTGGCGCAGATTCGTAGGGCGGGTCGATGCGTGGGCTTGTGATCACAAACTGCCCGGGGGCAGTGTGTACATCGCTCATGCGATCAAGCAGATCGGTGGTGTTCGACGACCCAGAAGCCTGCGCGTTCTGGCGCGCGAGAGCTTTCGCGGGCTCAGTGTGGCAGGAAGCCCGGCGCCGACGCCGCGGCAACCCAGAACCAAAAACAGTGATCTGGCGGCCTGAGCCAGCAGTTAAATTAGACTTGAGACAGCATGAAAAACGTTGAGCTATTCACCGATGGCGCCTGCCGTGGGAACCCCGGTCCGGGCGGCTGGGGAGCCCTGCTGACCTTCGCGAACAAAGAGCGCGAACTCTACGGCGCTCAGCCTGACACAACTAACAATCGCATGGAACTTAGTGCAGCCATTGAGGGGCTCGCAGCATTAAGCGAGGCCTGTAATGTTCGACTCGTCACAGACTCCACCTACGTCATGAAAGGCATCACAGAGTGGCTACCCAACTGGAAGCGCCGAGGATGGAAAACCGCGGCCAAAAAGCCCGTAGCCAACGCCGACCTGTGGAAGCGCCTGGAGACCGAGAGTGAACGCCACACCATTGCCTGGGAGTGGGTTAAGGGGCACAGCGGCCATCCGGGAAACGAGCGGGCCGACGCTCTGGCGAATCGGGCTATCGATGAAATGCTCTCCAAGCCTCAAAAGGACTGATTACCCCCATGCGACAAATAGTGCTGGACACGGAGACCACGGGCCTTGAAGTAAGCCAGGGGCATAGAATTATTGAAATTGGCTGTGTCGAGTTAGAAAACCGACAGCTAACCGGACGACACTTTCACCGCTACATTAATCCAGAACGGGACATCGACGCTGGAGCCATTGAAGTCCATGGTATTACCGCAACGTTTCTGGCGGATAAACCGCTCTTTTCTGCGGTGGCAAAAGACTTCATCGAATTCGTCGATGGTGCAGAGTTGATTATCCACAACGCACCGTTTGATATCGGCTTTCTTGATAGCGAACTCAGTAGACTGGACGCCGCCGCAGTGCCCCTCGCGAAGCGATGTGAGATCACTGACACATTGATCATGGCGCGAAGCCGACATCCTGGGCAGCGCAATAGTCTCGATGCGCTCTGTGGGCGCTACGCGGTGGATAACTCCAGCCGCGACCTTCACGGCGCTCTGCTGGACGCGGAGATTCTAGCGGATGTCTATCTCACCATGACCGGCGGTCAGACCGCGCTGGCCTTGGGGGGAGACGATGGTGACAGCCAGGGACGGAGTCGCACCAGTGGGCTGCGCCGTTTGCCCGCTAACCGACCCCGTCTGCCGGTTATTCAGCCCACAGAGTCAGAGCTTACTGCACACGAGGCTCAGCTCGACAGCATTGCAGCAGCGGGCGCAGAACCCCTTTGGAGGCGCGTTAAAAGCGTCAGCTGAGCTCGCAAGCCTGTTTGGGAGGTCTGGGAAGACTTTAGCGATAGTGAAACGCGGCCTGGATGTCATTCCAGGCCGCTTGGAACCTCAGATAAACAAGGTTACGCAGGCCAGGCCTACGCCACCCATCACGAAGGTGTAGGGCAGGGCCATGATGACCATGCGGCCGTAGGACAGGCGAATGAGCGGTGCCAGTGCCGAGGTCAACAGGAACAGGAACGCTGCCTGTCCATTGGGCGTAGCAACGCTGGGAAGGTTGGTTCCGGTGTTGATAGCCACCGCCAACTGATCAAACTCGAGTCGACTGATGGTGCCCGCGTCCAGGGCCGCCTTCACCTCATTGATGTATACCGTTGCAACGAATACGTTATCGCTGATCATCGATAAAACACCGTTGGCAATAAAGAACATTCCTGGCCTGATATCCGAATTCATGGCCAGCACCGCATCAATCACCGGTGTGAACAGGTGCTGGTCATGGATAACGGCAACAATGGCAAAAAACACCACCAATAGGGCTGTGAAGGGCAGGGCTTCCTCAAAGGCATGACCAATCTGATGCTCCTCCACAATGCCGTTAAAGGCGGTGAGGAGGACAATGACCATGAGTCCGATGAGGCCGACGGCCGCCCAGTGCATAGCCAGGCCCACAACGAGTATCAAAGCGACAAGTGCTTGAACCACCAGGCGAGCGACATCCCGGGAATTGCGCTCCGAATCAGCATGATCCTGAAACTCGTTCAACACCAGACGCACGGACTCTGGCAGCTTAGCTCCGTAGCCAAACTTCCCGGACCATTCGAGCAATGCACAGGTCATTAGTCCGCAGGCCAGCACAGGCATGGTTACGGGCGCCATCACTGTCACAAATTTGATGAAATCCCAATCAGCCACCGATGCGATAAGCAGGTTCTGGGGTTCTCCTACCAGGGTACAAACCCCGCCGAGCGCGGTGCCCACGGCGCCGTGCATCAACAATGAGCGTAGGAATGATCGGAAATTCTCGAGATCTTCTCGATGGTTCGCGTGCACTGCTGCGTCATCGCCGTGATCATGGCTATCGTGCTGAGACCCCTTGCCCGAGGCTACTTTGTGATAAACCGAATAAAAGCCCACGCCAACACTAATGAGTACCGCGGTTACCGTTAGCGCATCGAGGAACGCTGACAAAAAAGCTGCCACCAAACTGAAGAGCAGGGATAAGACAACTTTTGAGCGCACTTTGAGAAGAATCCGCGTGAACACAAACAACAGCAGGTCCTTCATGAAGTAAATGCCCGCGACCATGAACATCAGCAGAAGGATGACTT
>NZ_CBFIIF010000027.1:0-41085 GCF_965662665.1 Congregibacter sp.
AACGAAGAAGAGCAAACCCAGCTTTACGGCAATCTGACCCATGACTTTGCCAATGATGTGGCGATGACGGTTGAGCTTGGCTGGACCCATCACGAGGTTCTGGATAATCCTCAGTCGCCCTCGTACCCTAACCTGGCTTTCCCCCTGATTTTGCCCGGACAGGCAGGCAGCCCTTTTAATGTTCCCGTACTTTGGTACGGTCGCCCACTTGGTTCCGAGGCTCCGTCGCCTAACGCGCCGCGCGACAGTGAAACCATTCGTGCGTCGATTGATTTTGAGGGCAGCTTTAACTCCGGTTGGGACTGGTATACGGCTCTGACCTATTCATCAAACGTGCGTGAGTCCATTCAGCCGGATACCATCAAGTCGCGTCTAGAAGCAGGATTGCGTGGCGAGGGTGGAGCGAGCGGTACGGAGACCTTTAGCCCCTTCGATCCCAATGCTAATTCTCCCGAGTTGATCGATTACATAAGTACGGACACGTTCACCGAGCGAACAACGGAGATGCTCGTGGGTGATGTGGTCATCAGCGGTGAATTATTCGAAATGGCAGCAGGCCCCGTGGGATTCGCTTTTGGTGCCCAGTGGCGTGAAGAAGGCTACGAAGTAGAGCGAAACGATATCTACACCCAGCAGATAGATCCGGATACGGGTTTGGCCATTCCCGTAGACCTCATCTTCCTGGGCGGCGGTTTGCCCGTTGATGAGTCTCGTTCTTCTTACGCGGCGTTTGCTGAAGCCAAGCTTCCTATCACCGATACCATCGAGGTTGATCTTGCAGCGCGGTATGAGGATCTTGAAAGTGGTAGCAGTGTAGATCCGAAGATTGCCGTACGGTGGCAGGCTGCCGACTCTATAGTGCTTCGCGCATCGGCTTCCTCGGCGTTTAGAGAGCCATCGCTCCAGCAGTTTTACTCCCAGGAAACAAGCCTGGAAGGTCTGGGTGATCCTCTCAACCCCGGTGGCGCCGTATTCGTTCGTGTTGACTCCGTGGGTACCCTGGATCTGGATCCTGAAGAGTCGACGAACTTCAATATCGGAGCGATCTTTACGCCCACGGATGATATTACCTTCCGTGTTGACTACTGGCGTTTTGATTATCAAGACGTGATTGTGTCGGAGTCCGCGCAGGGTAAGTTGAACGACGATCCTAATGGTGAAGATATCCTGCGTCTGGCGGGCCCCGGCAGTCAGCTGCAGGGTGTGATCACCAACTACGTTAACGCCGCTTCCGTGGAAACCGACGGTATCGATGTCTCCTTTGACTGGGTGATACCGACGGATAATGCAGGGATGTTTGGCCTCAACGTCAACGTTTCGCACTTCCTGAGCTATGAGATCCCTTGCACCGGAGCGAATGATCGGGGTTGTGTCGATGACACGGGCGTTCAGGACGTGGCGGGCTACTTTAACTACGACAATTTCGCGCGTTCCATTCCCGAAACCAAGATCAATGGTGTTCTGGACTGGACCATGGGGAATCACAAGCTTGCCGTTTTGGGCTTCTACACGTCGGAGTATGAGACGACCCGTGCTGTTTCTGCAGCGGGAACAGCAGCTGGTTTCACGCAGGACATCGATTCCTGGCTGACGGTTGATCTACAGTACGTGTACAACTTCAATCTTGGAAATACAGACGCAGCGCTGACTCTGGGTTCCAAGAATGTATTCGACGAAGAAGCGCCCCGTGCCTGGGACGGAGTGAACTTCAGCTTTGATCCCAAGCATCACGACCCCCGCGGTCAGCTGTTCTACGCGCGAGTGAAGTTCAACTTCTAAAGCTTTGGTTTAACAGAAGTTAAAAACCGCCGGTTTGCAAGAGCCGGCGGTTTTTTTTTCGCCTTGGTGTTTATGGGACGCTTCTGCTACCCGCGAAATAAGGCTGTCAGGGCAGGATGGCTACGGCGCGTGTCCATCCCGCCGAAGCGCCTTTGATCTTTACGGGGAAGCAGGAGATCTCGAAACCGTGACCGGGTAAGGCCTCCAGTTGATGCAGCTTCTCCATCTGAAAATAGCCGATATCCCGTCCCGCCTTATGGCCTTCCCAGATGATGGAGGGATCTTTCGATTCGGCAAACTTCCGCGCAGTATGTAAGAAAGGCGCATCCCATGACCAGGCATCCGTGCCCACAACGCGAACGCCTCGCTCCGTCAGATAAAGCGTGGCTTCGCGGCCCATGCCGCAGCCCTTGTGTATGTAGTCGGCATCACCATAGGCTGCCCCGGCACTGGTATTTACCACAACAATATCCAGAGGCTGAAGGTCATATTCAATCCGTGCAAGTTCGGCTTCTACATCCGCTGCCGTCACGATGTAACCATCTTCAAAGTGACGAAAGTCCAGCTTTACACCGCTTTGATAGCACCAGTCCAGGGGCGCCTGGTCGATGGTCCAGGCTTCATCTCCGCCATCCATCGTTGAGTGGTAGTGCCAGGGCGCATCCATGTGTGTGCCGTTATGGGTGTTCAGCTGCACTTCCTCTACGGCCCAGGCCTCACCATCAGGGAGGTCACTTTTTTCAAGGCCGGGGAAAAAGGGCATGAGCTGGTGGTGGGTGCCGTCGTGCCGATGGTAGATTACTTGAGGCCGGAAGGGCTCGGGGTCCGAAGCTACATCATTCTCAATGGGGATCGACAAATCAATGATTCGCCGCTTTGGGTTTTTGAGTAGCTCGGCCGTCTGTATCGACGCGTCGGTTTTCATAGCTATCCTCTATGGGCAGTCTTTCAACACAGGGCTGTATTTCAGTCGCTGCGAGTTACTCTGAGAGTCGATAAACGCGACGCGCGGTCTCGGCGAAAAGCGCGTTCTTTTCTCCCTCAGAGAGATCGGCAACGAGCTTCTTCATGGCGTTGTAGTAAACCGTGTAAGACAGTGAAAGCCGATCTACGGGGAAGTTACTCTCGAACATGCAGCGATTCGCACCAAAGCAGTCCAGGGCATGACGGTACCAACGGCCATGGGCCTCCAGGAGTTCATCGGAGCTGGGGGGACGGTCCGCAAGGTGCCAGCCGAAACCGTTGTCGGGCATGGCGAGACCGCCAAGCTTTAGGAAAACATTGGGGCAGGTGCTCAGCTCTCGCATGTGTTCCTGCCAAAGGGGGAAGATCTCGTCATGCTTGCCTTCAAAGCTCCCCACACCCAGAGGAGTGCTCAAGTGGTCGAGAATCATGGTGGTATCGGGGCAGGCTTGAGCGAGGGCGATATAGTCCGGGAGCTGGAAATGATACTGCCAGGTGTCGTAGGAGAGGCCACGCTCACCCAGGCGACGCACGCCAGCCTGAAACTCGGGGAGCCGGTAAAGATCCGCGGGCGCGGGCCCTGGTATGAGCATACTCTCGACATCCGCTGCTGGCGCGCTGGCACCTGCATGACGGATGCCCTTAAAAAAATCCCCAGCCAAGTCGATATGTTTGTCCAGTGACTCGTCAAGTGTGGCGGATTCGCGCAGATCAACATGACCGACCATGCCGAGTATTGGAGCGCCTAGATTCAACTCGCGAATTCTCGCAGCCTGAGCAAGTACATACTCGGTCTCACCGAGAGACTTTTCATGCTCCGGACCGTCTTCCCGATAGCAGGTGCCGCATTCCATGAACATCGTGCCGACAACCTTGTGCCCGGCGCCCGTGTCTATCGCCAACTCATCGACGTTGTAGATATCACCCATCATGTCGGGCCATAGGTGGTGGTGCGGGTCGATTATCGGCTGATCGGGGTCGATGATGTTTTCTTGTACCTGAGCCAACCAGGCGGGATGGTCGTCATGGAAAAGATCCATGTCAGTCTCCTTATGTTTTTTGTTTTGGACTACGGATTTATACGTCGGGATACGCTAACCACTTGCCACCGTGATTGCAAAGACACAATGAAAAACGGCCTCTAAAAGAGGCCGCTGGGGATGGTACGTGGAGCAAATCTTGAGGGAGAGCTTTAGATGCGCTCGATGACCGTCGTGATGCCCTGACCCAAACCGATACACATCGTTGAGACGCCTAGAGTTTGATCACGGTCCTGCATCACCGTCAGCAAAGAGCCGGTGATACGCGTGCCTGAGCAGCCAAAGGGGTGTCCAAGAGCGATAGCACCGCCGTGAACGTTCACTTTGTCTTCCATATCATCAAGCAGCTCAAGGTCTTTCAGAACCGGGAGCGCCTGTGCGGCAAAAGCCTCATTAAGCTCAACCATCTCGATGTCCTGCATGGTCAAGCCGAGATTCTTCAGCGCTTTTTGCGTTGAAGGAACCGGGCCGTAACCCATAATCGAGGGGTCGACGCCGGCGGTGGTCATGGCGTTAATCTTTGCGATCGGGGTAAGGCCCAGGGCCTGAGCTTTCTCGTAGGACATCACCAGCATGGCTGATGCGCCATCAGAGATTTGCGACGACTGGCCCGCAGTCACCGTACCACCCTGTGGATTAAACGCCGGGGGTAGCTGCGCCAGACTCTCCATGGAGGTCTCCGGACGAATAGTCTCGTCCTGCTCCACGGCGATGAGAGCGCCATGCTCATCATGCCCCTCTACCGGAATGATCTCTTTGTCGAACTTACCGGCAACCGTGGCGGCGTGAGCCAGTTGATGCGAGCGAACGCCCATCTTGTCCTGATCTTCCCGGCTTACACCGTGAAGCAGAGCAAGATACTCGGCAGTCATGCCCATCATGCCGGCGGCTTTGGCGACGTTAAGGCCCATGCGGGGGTTCACGTCGACATCATCCATCATCGGCAGGTGGCCAAGGTGCTCCACTCCGCCTACAAGATAGACATCGCCCAGGCCAGCCATGATGCTGGCTGCCGCCGTGTGCAGCGCTGACATTGACGATCCGCACAGCCGATTGACCGTTTGCGCTGGGATTGTGAACGGCAGTTGGGCGCCGAGTACCAGTAAGCGCGCCAGGTTCATTCCCTGCTCGCCACGCTGCAGTACGCAGCCCCAGATCAGGTCATCGATCTCTGCGGGATCAAGCTTTTCATTACGGGCCAGCAGACCCTTGATTACCGCAACGGACAGATCATCCGCGCGGACGTTACGAAAACAGCCATTCTTTGACCGACCCATGGCGCTGCGGGCGTAGTCGACGATGACCGCGTCTCTTGGATTAACACTCATCTCAATATCTCCCTGTTGCGCTTAGTAATAAGTCTCGCCGGCGGCGAGTTTGGCGCGCATACCGTCGGTCAGTTCATAGGCTTTGCCGAGGTGGGCAAATTTTTCGGATTGCTCGGCGATGTGAGCAAGGCCGACGGAATCCATCCATCGGAACACGCCGCCGCGGAAGGGCGGGAAGCCAATACCGTACAGCAGAGCAAGGTCTGCCTCTGCGGCAGAGCCCACGATGCCCTCTTCGACACAGCGAGCGAGCTCGGTGCACATCGGCAGCATCATGCGAGCGATGATCTCTTCGCGTTCAAACTCTGTACGCTCAGCGGTGATTGGCGCAATGAGCTCATAGGTCTCTTGAGAGACGACCTTTTTAGGCTTGCCGCGCTTGTCTGTGACGTACTCGTAAAAGCCCTTGCCGTTCTTTTGTCCCAGACGATCGTTCTCAAACATGGTCTCGGTGGCGGTCTTGAAGTCCATCTTCATACGGTCGGGGAATCCCTCGGCCATGACGCCAGCGGCGTGAACACCGGTATCGATGCCAACCACGTCGGAAAGGTAGGCAGGGCCCATAGGCCAGCCCCAGCGCTCCATGACCTTATCGACCGCCTGAAAATCCGCGCCGTCCCGGACCAGCTTTGAAAAGCCATCGAAGTAGGGGAAGAGCACGCGATTCACTAGGAACCCCGCACAGTCATTTACAACAACGGCCTTCTTACCCATGCGGTTGGCGTAGGCCACGGTGCGAGCGATAGCCGTATCAGAAGTCTTCGCGCCGCGAATGACCTCTACCAAAGGCATTGCGTGCACTGGATTAAAGAAGTGCATGCCGCAAAAGTTCTCGGGACGTTCCAGCGCTTCAGCAAGAAAGTCGATAGAGATCGTAGAGGTGTTAGACGCGAGTACCGCATCCGGGCTGATGTGCTTTTCGGTCTCTGCAAGCACGGCGTGCTTGACCTTGGGGTTTTCCACGACCGCTTCTACAACGATGTCCACGCTGTCAAAACCTTCGTAGGTCAACGTCGGGTCGATATTGTTGAGTACTTCGCCCATCTTGTCAGCGGTCATGCGGCCTCGGGAGACGCGCTTTGCTAGCAGCTTGTTGGCTTCTGAGAGCCCGAGATCCAAACCTTCCTGGGCGATGTCCTTCATCTTGATGGGCACACCCTTGAGAGAGCTCTGGTAGGCAATACCGCCGCCCATAATGCCGGCACCCAGAACGGCGGCCTTAGCGATTTTCTTGTCGGCCTTTTTCTCCCAGCCCTTGGCAACTTTCGCCAGCATCTGATCGTTGAGGAACAAACCGACCATTGCCGCAGCGACGTCGGTCTTGGCGAGTTCTGCAAAGCCAGCGCCTTCTACCTTGAGGGCATCCTCGAGGCCCATGCCGCGAGCGGCTTCGATCACTTCGACCACCTTAATAGGAGCAGGGTAATTCTTGCCGGCTTGCTGGGCGATCATCGACTTGATGGTAAAGAAGGCCATCATCGCTTCGGTATCGTTAAGAGGTAGAGGAGAGCTCTTTGCGCTGCGTCGGCCCTCGATATTGAGCTTGCCGGCGATGGCAGACTCAAGCGTAGTCATTGCCACGTCCTGCAATTGCTCAGGCTCAGCAATAGCGTCTACCGCACCGGACTTGATGGCAGCCTTGGCGCTCTGTTCCTTGCCTGTGGCCATCCATGTGACGGCCTCATCGACGCCAATGATACGGGGTAGACGAACCGTGCCGCCCCAGCCGGGAAGAATACCCAGCTTGGTTTCGGGCAGTCCCACCTTGGCGGTAGTGCTCATGACGCGAAGGTCACAAGCGAGGCAGATTTCCAGTCCACCGCCCATGGCGAAGCCGTTGATCACAGCAACCGTAGGGAAGGGCAGGTTCTGTAGTCGATTAAAGTTGCCGTTCTGGCCACTGGAGAAGGCCTGAATCTCTTCCACGGTTGCGTCAAACATCGCTGTGAATTCAGTAATATCCGCACCCACAATGAACACGCCTTTGCCGCTGGTGACCAGCATGCCTCGGACATCAGACTCTTTATCGATGGCATCGAGTGCCTCGGTAAGACTCTGCACGGTGAGTTGGTTGAATTTGTTGACCGATTCGCCCTGAAGGTCGAACCGCATTTCAAGAATGTCATTGTCGTGACGTTGGAGCGTAATTGCGTCGCTCTGATAGATCATGGCTGCTATCCCCCAAATTGTAGGCTGCGCATGATCCTCTTGCATGTGTTCACTGTCAATATAGCTCGACAGCAGTGTGATGAGCGGCGCAGCTCTCGCTAGTCACCTCTGCTGGCGCGCTGATGCTCCCGAATATGCAGTGCAATGTCCATAGCGGTTTTCAGTACCACCAGAATAATCAGTAAGAGCAGAGGCTCACCCATGGACGCAACGGCGAAGCCTCCCGCAATGACGCTCACATGCAGCACGACGATGCGCTTGTAGGGCGCTGACATCAAGCTCTTGACCGTGGCATTGTCTCGCTCATTGGTGACAAGAAAGTTACTGACAAAAGAGTATCCGTGGCTAATGAGCAGGCCGATGAAGGCTATGATCCATTCCCGAGGCGCCAGGGCGAATACCTGCTCGATGACATCGAGGAGGAGTTGTAGAAACACAAGAAACAGTGGCCAGGGAGGGTCGTCCCCGAAAGCTGACGGGGCGTCAAAGAGAAAGCTAAAAATAAAAAAGCCGTGTACGGCGCAGAATCCACCGTAGTGAATCAGGAAGAAAACGGAGGGGAATACGGCGCTAAGCCCGCCCACGGTAGCCATCTTAAGTATGTTGTAGGCGCCAAGAACCAGATTCTCGGACCAATACAGGACGATGAGCGCACCCACATCCCAGTCAAAAAATAAAACTCCCAACACCGGGAGCAAGGTTCGCCGCAATGAGTAAGGCAAGGCTTAGCTGCCGTCGTCGGCCGCTATAGGGAGGAGGGAGCTTGTGGTTTGAGGTCGGGGCGCCCGGGGCTGTGGTACTTGGCATGGGACAACCCGCCTGGGCTTATTGCCACTATTGTTTAGGGGGCAGCGACTTGTCAGTGAGGGGGCTCACCCCCTCAGCTATCGCTTGCTCACGACAAAAACTATTTAGTGCAGTGTTCTGCCGGGGCGCATGGCGTCGCGAACTTCCATGTCCTCGGTACTCTCTTGTTCTTGTACAAAGTGTCGAAGCCTGCCGACCACGCTGGTCATCACATCAATCGTCTGACTGATCTGATCAAGAGCCATGAGAATAGTCTCGTTGTCGTTTTGCTCTGGTTCTTGCTCTGGTTCTTGCTTCTGATCGAACTCTTTGTCGTTCATACCATGCCTCGCAGAGAGCTGCTGGAATGCTTCAAAGATGCTGCCGGCGCGCTACTGCCGACAGCTATGTTGGTACTCAATCCCAAGTCAGGTCCTAATCCCAGGAAAGTGCGCCACCGGTTTGATATTCGATAACACGTGTCTCGAAGAAGTTTTTCTCCTTACGCAGATCCATGATCTCGCTCATCCACGGGAACGGGTTCTGAACGCCCGGAAACTGCTCGGGTAAGCCGATCTGTGACAGACGGCGATTAGCGATGAACTGGAGATACTCTTCCATCATCGCCGCATTCATACCCAGTACGCCCCGGGGCATGGTGTCTCTGGCGTATTCGATCTCGAGCTGCGTGCCTTCCAGAATCATCTGAATCGCTTCCTGCTTGAACTCTTCGGTCCACAGGTGCGGATTCTCCAGCTTGATCTGGTTGATGACATCGATGCCGAAGTTCAGGTGCATAGACTCATCACGGAGGATGTACTGGAACTGCTCCGCTACACCGGTCATCTTGTTACGCCGACCCATGGAGAGAATCTGCGTAAAACCGCAGTAGAAGAATATGCCTTCCGTTACCGCGTAGAAGCCAATGAGGTTACGTAGCAGGGTTTGGTCAGACTCTTCTGTTCCAGTACGGAAAGTAGGATCTGAAATCTCATGAGTATGACTGATGCTCCACGCGGCTTTCTTGGCGACCGATGGTACTTCGCGATACATATTGAAGACTTCGCCTTCGTCCATGCCCAGAGACTCGATGCAGTACTGGTAGGCGTGAGTGTGAATCGCCTCTTCAAAGGCCTGGCGAAGCAAGTACTGGCGGCACTCGGGGTTGGTGATAAGCCGATAAACGGCGAGGACCAGGTTGTTCGCTACCAGAGAGTCAGCGGTGGAGAAGTAGCCCAGGCTGCGCTCGACGATTCGTCGCTCGTCATCGGTAAGGCCCTCGGGATTCTTCCACGTGGCTACATCCGCGGTCATGTTGACCTCTTGGGGCATCCAGTGATTCGCGCAGCCATCGATGTACTTCTGCCATGCCCAGTCATACTTGAAAGGCACCAACTGGTTGAGATCGGCGCGGCAGTTGATCATGGCCTTCTCGTCGATGGACACGCGGGCCGCGCCCATTTCGAGTTCTTCGAGCCCCGGTGCTACATCTAGGCTGCGAAGGCTTTCTGCTGCTGCATCAATGTTCGCCTGGGCTTCTGGCGTTAGTTCAGCTTCGCTGGCTTCTGCCGCGGGTGCACTGCTTGCCGCTGCTTCCGGAGCAGCCGCTGCAACGGCTGCACTGTTAGCGGCCGCTGCTTCTGTTGCTTCAGCCACTTCTTTGGCTTCTATGTCTGCAAGAT
This sequence comes from Congregibacter sp., assembly GCF_965662665.1. Taxonomy (NCBI): domain Bacteria; kingdom Pseudomonadati; phylum Pseudomonadota; class Gammaproteobacteria; order Cellvibrionales; family Halieaceae; genus Congregibacter; species Congregibacter sp. The sequence goes on from NZ_CBFIIF010000027.1 coordinate 9,748, forward strand.
TGGCAGCTGCGGCCTCAGCGATTGCAGGCTCGGCCGTACTGGTAGTGCCACCCTCTTCCGCGTGGTAATCGTCCCAATTCAACATTTTGTCACTCCCTATCCTTTTACAGGTATGAAACCGTTTGTTGGCCGCCCCCAAAGCGGCCACGGTTTTTCTTTGTTCCGGGTGGCGCTACTTAGCGCTTACCCGTTGTTTCGTGCCGCTGACGGCGTATTCGTTAGTGCTTTCTACTGACAGGCTTCGCAGTCCGGATCATCCAGCGAGCAGGCCAAGGGAACCGGAGCAGGGGCCGGAGCCGCCGCTTCCGAGGACACTGCGTTGAGTTGCCCGGTATCAATGGTGGATTTCTCGGTGCCCGTGGCGGCCAAAGAGCGCAAGTAGTAGGTCGTCTTCAGGCCGCTGTACCACGCCATGCGGTAGGTGATATCCAGCTTTTTACCGCTCGCATTGTTGATATACAGGTTCAGTGATTGCGCCTGATCGATCCACTTTTGACGGCGGCTTGCACACTCGACGATCCACTTGGGTTCGACTTCGAAGGCGTTCGAGTAGATTGCCCGCAAATCTGCTGGAATACGCTCAATGGACTGCACGCTACCGTCGTAGTACTTGAGATCGTTAACCATCACGCTGTCCCACAAGCCCCGCGCTTTCAGATCGTTGACGAGGTAGGGGTTAACGACAGTGAATTCTCCCGAGAGGTTCGATTTCACGTAGAGGTTTTGGTACGTCGGCTCAATGGACTGGGATACGCCGGTAATGTTGGCGATAGTTGCCGTTGGCGCAATCGCCATAACATTGGAGTTGCGCATGCCTCGTGCTTTTACCGAGTCTCGCAGCGTCGCCCAATCCAGCGTCATGGAGCTATCAACCTTGATGTAGTCGCTGCCACGCTCCTCGACGAGCTTGCCCAGGGAGTCGATGGGGAGAATGCCCTGGCTCCACAGCGAGCCTTCATAGCTTTCGTAGGCACCGCGTTCTTCTGCCAGTTTGCTGGAGGCATCGATAGCGTAGTAGCTGATGGCTTCCATAGAGCGATCGGCAAAGGTGACGGCATCATCGGAGCCGTAGGCAATATGCTGCTTATAGAGCGCATCCTGGAAGCCCATAAGACCCAGGCCCACCGGACGATGACGGAAGTTTGAATTCCGCGCAGTGTCTACAGAGTAGTAGTTGATATCGATGACGTTGTCGAGCATACGCACAGCGGTACGTACGGTTTCGGCCAGCTTCTCGAGATTCAGGCCATTCTCGTCAACGTGTTGCGGTAGGTTGATGGATCCCAGATTACACACGGCAATCTCGTCGGCATTGGTGTTCAGGGTGATCTCTGTGCACAGGTTGGAGGAGTGCACCACGCCCGCATGCTGCTGGGGGCTGCGCAGGTTGCAGGGATCCTTGAAGGTCATCCAGGGATGCCCTGTCTCGAACAACATGCCGAGCATTTTGCGCCAAAGATTCTGTGCTTTGACCGTCTTGTAGTACTTGAGATCGCCACTGGCGGCCATCGCTTCATAGGCGCAGTAGCGCTCTTCAAAGGCCTTTCCATAGAGATCGTGGAGATCTGGCACATCGTTGGGTGAGAACAATGTCCAGTCGCCATCATCGAACACCCGCTTCATAAACAGATCGGGTATCCAGTTGGCGGTGTTCATGTCATGGGTACGTCGTCGGTCGTCGCCTGTGTTCTTACGCAGCTCGACAAACTCTTCGATGTCCATGTGCCAGGTTTCGAGGTACGAGCATACGGCGCCCTTGCGCTTGCCGCCCTGATTAACCGCGACCGCTGTGTCGTTCACAACCTTCAGGAAGGGAACAACACCCTGAGACTTGCCATTGGTGCCTTTGATGTAAGAGCCCAAAGCGCGCACGGGGGTCCAGTCATTACCCAGACCTCCGGCAAACTTAGAGAGCATGGCGTTGTCCTGAATCGCGCCGTAGATACCGTACAGATCGTCGGGCACTGTCGTCAGATAGCAAGAAGACAGCTGTGGGCGCAGGGTGCCCGCGTTGAACAGCGTGGGTGTAGAGCTCATGTAGTCGAAAGAAGACAGCAATCGGTAGAACTCGATAGCGCGCGCCTCTCGATCCGCTTCTTCTACTGCGAGGCCCATGGCTACGCGCATGAAGAAAATCTGTGGCAGTTCGAAACGGACCTCATTGCTATGGATAAAGTAGCGGTCGTAGAGGGTCTGTAATCCCAGATAGGTGAACTGAAGGTCGCGCTCCGGAAGTATGGCTGCGCCCATGCGCTCGAGATCATAATCTGCCAGCGTGGGGTCGAGCAGCTCGAGCTCTACACCGCGGGCGATATAGGCGGGTAACGCCTTTGCATACAGATGATCCATGTCGCTTTGGGTAGCGCTATCGGCCACGCCCAGGAAGGAGAGGGCCTCGGTACGCAGGTTGTCGCACAGGAGCCGCGCTGATGCATAAGTGTAATTTGGCTCTTGCTCGATGAGCGTGCGCGCGGTGATGACCAGCGACGTCGAGAGTTCCTGCATGCTCACGCCGTCATAAAGGTTGCGCAATGCTTCATCCAGAATTCGCGTTTCGGCGACATCTTCAAGACCGGCGCAGGCCTCACTGACAATGATGTGCAGGCGCTCTAGATCAAGAGGGGCTTTGCTGCCATCGAGCTGAACCACATTAATGCGGTCGGCTGCTTCTTGCGTCTCGGCAGACAAAGCCTGTCGAGCGGCTCGCTTTGTGGCCTGCTGCTCGCGATAGATGACGTAGTCGCGGGCTATTTTGTGCTCCCCCGCGCGCATCAAAGAAAGTTCTACCTGGTCTTGTACATCCTCGATGTGGATCGTGCCGCCAGAAGGCATTCTTCGCTTGAAGGTCGCTGTGACCATTTCGGTGAGTTTGGCTACGGTCTCGTGGATCCGGCTGGACGCCGCTGCGGTGCCACCCTCAACGGCCAGAAAAGCCTTGGTGATAGCCACGGAGATTTTACTCGCCTCGAAAGGTACTACCGTGCCATTACGCTTGATGACACGCAGTTGTCCGGGCGCGGTTGCGGTTACTTCTGCGGTGTTCGCGCCGGTGCTACCCGCTGCACTGGTGGCCGCTTTTTCGACTGCACTATCGACTGCACTATCTGTGAGAGTTGCTTCCCTGCCCTGACTGGATTGCATGGTCACTCGCGTTCACTCCTTTAAACTTGATTAACGCTTTTGGTTTGTTGTTTTTGTTGTGTTCTGTTATCTGCGCTTTGCCGCGCTTTGCCGCGCCTTGTCGTACTTTGTGCCCAATTCGATTTTCGTGTTCTTTTACGTCTTTTTGCGTAAATTCATGAGTATTTGTGTAAGTTCATGAGTAATAGGCGCTATTTAGGCGCTCTTCACGTCTCGTTTAACTACTCGCTGGTGTTTTCTGTGTGTTTCTTATGAGGGCTGTCCGAGAACCGGAGTTTGCCTTCTCCTCGTGTGCGGCTTCGTGTGCCACATGATGTGCTGCTAAGTAGGACAGCTTCTTCACGAATTTTCACTTTTACGGTTTTTGGTCACAATTTCCCGTTCTTTACCCTAATTTTCGAGGGTATTTATAGCTTTTATAAATGTTCGTACGGTTGTTCGATAAGCCTTTGGCGTTGTTCGATAAGCCTTTGGCGTTGTTCGATAAGCCTTTGGCGTTGTTCGATCAGCCTTTGGCGTTGTTCGATAAGCCTTTAGCGTTGTTCGAAAAAGCCCCGTTACATCGCAACGCGTGGCCTGGCCAAACTTGGACGACATCCTGTATGAAATGCAATACACAGCTTGACCTGAAACGCTAGATATAGGGTTTACGTCACCGACGAGCTACAAGATAAAGCGGTCGGTGGGCGAAAGCAAGCGCAATAGTCTGAGTTTTTCTTGTGGATAACTTGTGTGTTGCGTGTGATGTCTGCGCTCACTAACCCCGCAGGCCCTATAAAACGCAAAGCGATTGATTTTGTTGTCGATATTTTCGAATCGATATGTTTTGGATCGATTTCTTCTAAATGTTTTGTTGACTATGCTGCTTGGTTATTTGGCTGCCCCGGGGCGAGCGCTAGGCGGTTTTAAGAAGATACTCGATCAGCGCTTTTTGGGCATGCAGCCGGTTTTCTGCCTCATCCCAGATTATCGTTGCTGGGGAGTCCATGAGCTCGGCGCTGATTTCTTCGCCCCGATGCGCTGGCAGGCAATGCATATAGAGCGCGTCGGGCTCGGCCGCAGCCAGGAGCGTGGCATTGAGCTGGAAAGGCGCCATTGCCGCCGCGCGACGCGCCTGCTCTTCTTCCTGGCCCATGGATGCCCATACGTCTGTAACCAGCAAGGAGCAGCCTTCGACGGCACTTTGCGCCTCATGAAACACCCGCACGCGATCGCTGTTGTTCTCCAGAAGGTCCGCCCGGGGCTCAAAACCTTCGGGACAGGCGATATGAAGTTTAAAGTCGAATTGTCGGGCTGCATTTATATAGGAGTGGCACATATTGTTGCCATCGCCCAGCCAGCAAACGGTTTTCCCTCGAATCGACCCTCGATGTTCCCGATAGGTCTGCATGTCCGCCAGCAGCTGGCAGGGGTGAAAGTCATCCGTGAGTGCGTTGATGACGGGGACACTGGAGTTAGCGGCAAAGCGTTCGACAATGTCGTGACCAAAGGTGCGAATCATGACGATGTCTACCATGGAAGAAATCACCCGGGCACTATCTTCTATAGGTTCTCCGCGGCCTAGCTGAGTATCTCCCGGGGATAAAAACATGGCGTGCCCGCCCATTTGCGCCATCCCCGCTTCAAAGGAAACCCGTGTCCGCGTCGACGATTTGGCAAAAATCATCGCCATAACGCTTCCGGGAAACTGTGGCGATGCTTCGCCTGCGCGGTGCGCGGCTTTAAGCGTAATCGCGCGATCGATAAGCGCATCCAGATCTTGCGGTGCGATATCTTGAAGGGTTAAAAAGTGCTGATTGCTCACGCAGTAGGTCCTCTGTTCGCACTGTTGCTCAGCCACTGATCGACAACACTGGCCAGCGTCTGCCCTAGGTGCTGCCCTTGCTCGTCAGTCATGACTAGCGGAGGGAGGAGCCTTACGGTGCGCCCTGCTGTGACGTTGATCAGCAAACCGGCGTTCATCGCCTCGCCTACTAACGCTGCGCAGTCGTGCTTAAGCTCAATGCCCATCATCAGTCCCGCCCGGCGATACTCTGCTACCGCCTCTTGATGAACCAGAGCATCTCTAAAACTTGATTCAATGAGTTGCCCCAGGGGCAGCGTGCGCTCTTGTAGCCCCTCGCCAGCCAGCGACTCAAGTACCGCGCCGGCTGCAGCACAGGCCAGAGGATTGCCGCCGTAGGTAGAGCCATGATGCCCCGGAGCAAAGGTCTGGGCAGCTTCGCCGCGCGCCAGGCAGGCGCCAATGGGAACGCCATTACCGAGCGCCTTCGCTGTGGTGACGATATCGGGGCTAACGCCAATCTGCTGGTAGTAAAAGTAGCTGCCTGTGCGGCCGTTGCCGGACTGTACTTCGTCAAAGATCAGGAGCCAGCCTCGCGCTTTGCACAGTTCTGCCGCTGCGCTTAGGTACGCAACATCCAGAGGATGAATTCCACTCTCGCCCTGCACGGGTTCCAGCATGACTGCGGCGATGTCCGGGTTATCTTCCGCAAGTTGCTGCAATGCTCCCAGGTCATTGCGGGGAGCGCGCAAGAATCCGTCCAGCAGGGGCCCAAAGCCTTGCTGGATTTTACTGTTGCCCGTGGCTGACAGCGTCGCCAGCGTGCGGCCGTGAAAGGCGCCCTCCAAAACTACTATTTGTGGTTTTTCGAGGCCCCGTTGATGAGCGTGGAGGCGCGCCAGCTTAATGGCGGCTTCATTGGCCTCGGCACCGGAATTGCTAAAAAACACCCGATCCATAGCGGCGCGCCGGGTTAGCGCCTCGCCGACGCGTTCCTGAAGATCGATACGGTAAATGTTAGAACAATGAAGAAGGGCGGAGGCTTGCTCGGTAATGGCAGCGGTGACCCGCGGATGGCTATGCCCGAGATTGGTGACCGCGATCCCTGACAATCCATCGAGGAAACTTCGACCCTCACCATTGAACAGCTCAGCACCGCGGCCGTGGGTAAAACTCACAGGAAGCGGGGAATAGGTGTTCATCAAGGCCGACATGGCATTGTCCAGGTGGCGATCATTTATAGTCAGGTGAGGCCTCGCTACGACGCCAGCGAGAAATCGTAAATCCCAAAAAGCAAAAAAGCAGCGCTTGCGCTGCCCAGCCAAAACTATAGCTGTTCATTTAGCGTCTTACAATTTCCCTGAACTCAATTCGACGTGGCACTGCTCACACTAAACCGAGTAAAATGCTGGGACTTTCAAATTGTCACGATGGAATCTACAGCATGGACGTAATGGAGCAAATCAAGGAGCAGGTAGAGCAAAATCAGGTGCTTCTTTACATGAAGGGCTCACCGAATCAGCCGCAGTGTGGTTTTTCTGCACGCGTTGTCCAGGCACTGATGGCCTGCGGACAGCGTTTTGCCTATGTCGACATTCTCAGTAATCCCGAGATTCGATCGAATCTACCGACCTATGCCAACTGGCCGACGTTTCCTCAGCTGTGGGTCAAGGGCGAACTAATTGGCGGCTGCGATATCGTCACCGAGATGCACGAAAAGGGCGAGCTTGAGCCTCTGGTACGTGAGGCCTCGGAGGCCGCGTAACGTTATCGGCAGCTCTTGTAACGGCTGCCGCACTGCATGTCAGCGATCTCTGCAGGGCCCAAGGGCCCTGCTTTGTTTTTTTACACCGGTTGTTACATCTGGGTTTGCATCCGGGTTCTTTCCCAGGGAATCAGATACATCAGGCGACGGGCTTCACCGTATTCATTGCGGTTTGCAGATAGTTCTGTGTGCCCAACTTGTCGATGAGGCTTAGCTGAGTTTCCAGCCAGTCAACGTGTTCTTCCTCGGCGTTAAGAATACTTACCACCAGATCTCGTGACACGTAGTCACCGACACTCTCACAATAAGCCGCGGCATCTTTTAAGTCTTTGTGGGCGATGTGTTCGAGCTTGAGATCACACTCCATCATTTCCTGCGTGTTTTCGCCAATCATCAGTCGGCCGAGATCCTGCAGGTTGGGCAGCCCCTCCAGAAACAATATCCGCTCGACCAGTTGGTCTGCGTGCTTCATTTCATCGATAGACTCGTGGTACTCGTGATCCGCGAGCTCTACGAGCCCCCAGTCTTTGTACATGCGCGCGTGAAGAAAGTACTGATTGATCGCGACAAGTTCGTTACCAAGAATGCGATTGAGATGTTCGATGACTGTTGGATCACCTTTCACTGGACGGACTCCTTTACTTTTCAAAATGCAGATGTTGTCCGCGCGAATCCATTTAGATGGATCACCGGGCAACGAAGCTAAATAAAATTGTGGCGCTGTGTCGACGCACCGATTCAGACGGCGAAAGTGTAGCGGCTTGCTATGTGTCCCTACCAGCTAAATTGCTGATAACACAAATGAAACGTATTCCGAATTAGCTCTTGGATTTGGATTACGTGCTAGGCCGGAGAGGCCGCAGAATAGAACAAGGAGCTGGGCATGGGTGCTTGCGCCGGGGCGTCTTCAAGAAGACTGAGTGCATGGTCTGTACAGCTTCCACATTGGCTTGCCACGCCGAGCTCGTCTCGAAGCAATTGCAGAGAGTTGGCTCCCCCGGCCACGGCGGAGCGAATCTGCTTCTCAGTGATGCCGTTGCAGATGCACACGTACATGCTGTTCCTGCTCTATAAAATGACTGAAGATATTAACGTAATTTAAATGAGAATAGTTGTCAATACTATTTGCAGCACGCGTTCTTGAACGGTATTGATCGCTTCGGCTCAGGTATAATTTTCCCTTTGAATGATGAGATCAGTTTCATGAACGCAGTAACCCCCGAGGATATCAGCGTGGAAATACGCGATATGGCCCTCGCTGGCCGTGCTGCGGCGCGGCAGTTGCTGGCGTCGGCCACCGATGCCCGCAACACAGCGCTACTTGCCGCGGCTGATATTTTGCAGGAGCGCCGAGATGCACTGCGCAAAGCCAATGCGCTGGATATGCAGCGCGCGCGGGAGAATACGCTGGACACAGCTCTCCTCGACCGGCTCGAGCTTACAGACGGCCGCATCGATGACATGCTGGATGGACTGAGGCAGGTCGCCGCGTTGCCGGACCCGGTGGGGGAGATCAGCGAGATGCGCACCCGGCCCAGCGGAATCAGGGTCGGCAAAATGCGGGTCCCCCTGGGCGTCATCGGCATTATTTATGAATCCAGACCCAATGTCACCGCAGACGCGGCGAGTTTGTGTCTCAAGTCTGGCAATGCGGTGATTCTTCGGGGAGGCTCCGAAGCACTCAATTCAAATGCCGTCATTGCCGAGGCGATGGCTGATGGTCTCGCTGCGGCGGGCCTGGATGCGGCGGCGGTGCAGCTTGTTCAGACCCGGGACCGTGCGGCCGTCGGCGCCTTACTGGGCCTCGAGGGTTTGATTGATGTGGTAATCCCTCGCGGCGGTAAGAGCCTGGTAGAGCGAGTAAGTAAGGAAGCCCGGGTGCCGGTTATCAAGCACCTTGATGGTGTGTGCCATGTGTACATAGACGCTGGCGCAGACGCAGACATGGCGCAGGCTATTGCGGTAAACGCCAAGACTCAACGCTACGGCACCTGTAACACCATGGAAACCCTGCTCGTTCACCAGCAGGAGGCCCCATCGCTTTTACCTCAACTGGCCAGCGCTTATCAGAACGCCGGCGTAGAGCTGCGAGGTTGCGAAATTACCCTGGGTTATGTGCAAGGTGCCACCCCTGCCACCGAAGCGGATTGGGATACGGAGTATCTGGGCCCCATACTGTCTGTCCGTGTGGTTGATGATATGGATGCAGCAATGGCCCATATTGCGCGCTACGGCTCGGGCCACACCGAGGCTATTGTGACTGCGGATTATCATCGCTCACAGCGCTTTCTTCGGGAGGTGGACTCGGCGTCGGTCATGGTCAATGCCTCCACCCGATTTGCTGATGGCTTCGAATACGGTTTAGGTGCAGAGATTGGTATATCTACGGATAAGCTCCATGCTCGAGGTCCCGTGGGGCTAGAGGGGCTAACCTCGCAAAAGTATGTCGTGCTGGGTGACGGACAGATTCGCAGTTGATCGAGTCTTCGAGTAAACCCTTGTCTGAATTGCCGTCCGGCGCCGTCGCGGTTTTTGGCGGCACTTTCAACCCGATTCATTTTGGCCACTTGCGCTCGGCAGTAGAACTGCTGGAGGCACTTCCTCTGGCTCAGCTGCGGTTCATGCCTGCCAGTGAGCCTCCCCATCGAGAGTCGCCGGATGTCGCTGCCGAGGATCGTGCGGCTATGGTTGAGCTCGCCATTGCCGGGGAGTCGCGATTTGTCTGCGACAGACGTGAGCTCAATCGTGTGGGTCCTTCCTATAGTGTGGATAGCCTTCAGGAGATTAGATCGGAGCTCGGTGAGCAACGAGGCGTCTGTTTGGTCATGGGCTGTGATGCCCTATTGGGTTTACCCAAGTGGCATCGCTGGGAGGAGCTTCTGAATCTTGCGCACTTGGTGATCATGGCGCGCCCCGGCTGGGTTTTGCCCGTGGATGGCACGCTGGGTGAATTACTTCGTGATCACGCAGGAAGGGGCGAAGATCTTGAAGGGGAGCCGGCAGGGAGGGTAGTTACCCAGACCCTGCGCCCTCAGGATATCTCGGCCACAAATATTCGCGCCCTGTTACAATCGGGGTTTTCCGCACGCTACCTTCTGCCAGAAAGCGTGCTCGCATACATCGCCGAGCGTAGTCTCTACGCAAAGCAGGAGTAACGGGCCTATCACCCCTAAAGACAAAGCAACAAGTAATTCCCCGGCGCTGTCAGCGCAGGAGCTCATGAATCTGGTTAGCGAAGCGCTGGACGACCTCAAAGGCGTTAACCAGGTAAGCCTGGATGTGCGTGAACTCAGCAATGTGATGGACTACCTGGTCATCTGCAGTGGCACGTCCAGCCGGCACGTGAAGTCCCTGGCAGACAATGTTTCGCGCATGGCCAAGGCTGCCGGACACATGCCTATGGGTGTGGAGGGCGAGGACGCTGGAGAGTGGGTGCTGGTAGATCTGGGCGATGTAGTCGTGCATGTCATGCAGCCCGCGACCCGCGATTTTTACGATCTTGAGCGCCTTTGGGTGGCAGAGTCGCCGGCCGAGGGTGGCAGTGTATGGGGTAGCGACAACTCGGATAGCGACCCGGACTGATGCGCGTCAATGTGCACTCGGTAGCCGGCAAAATGCCGCGCTGGGTCGACACAGCCGTCGCTGAATACGAAAAACGCCTCCCTCGAGAACTCAAACTACACTGGCGAGAAGTACCCCTCGCTGCGCGGAGCACTAATTCCAACGCCGAGCAGTTAAAAGAGCGTGAGGGCGCAGCGATGCTTAAAGGCGTGAGCTCCTCGGATCATTGTGTGGCGCTGGATGGTCGGGGTAAGCCCTGGACCACGGAAGAACTGGCAAAACAAATGGAGCAGTGGATGATGCAGGGACAGGATCTTAGCCTGCTCATCGGCGGCCCGGATGGTCTGTCGGACGCCTGTCTTGCGGCGTCTAAACAGCGCTGGTCCCTGGGGCCGCTGACCCTACCCCATCCGCTGGTGAGAGTGGTTTTAGCCGAGCAGCTGTATCGTGCTTGGACAATCACCATCGGTCACCCCTATCATCGACCCTGATCCCTGCGTCGTCTTTGACAAGGACCCATGGCTTCCCGCGTAGTTCTTAAAGATACCCAACGCGAACAGCGCATTTTTGGCGCCCGCAGTCTGGTGGCTCTGGGATTTGTCATGGCGCTGCTCGGTGTGCTGCTGGCACGTTACTACAGCCTGCAGATAAGCGAGTTCGAAGCCTACAGCACGGCCTCGGAGCGCAACCGCGTGCAGCTTCAGCCACTGCCACCCAAGCGCGGTCTGATTTACGATCGTAACGGTGTACTGTTGGCGGACAATCGCCCCAGCTACACCCTGTCACTAATTCTGGAGCGCGTTGATGACCTCGATGCCACCCTGGCCAGTCTCCGGGAGCTGGTGGTCATCGAAGAAAGCGACCTTGAGAAGTTTCATAGCCGCGCCCGTCAGCGCAGACCCTACGATCCGGTGCCCCTGCGCTTTCGTCTCAATGATGTCGAGCAAGCCTACCTTGCAGTGAATCGTCACCGCTTGCCGGGCGTCACCGTGCAGGCACAGTTGCAACGCTATTACCCCCATGGAGAACTCTTCGCCCACGCTCTGGGGTACGTAGGGCGTATCAATGTTCAGGATATGGAGAGTATCGATCAGGCGGATTATCGCGGAACCCTCCATATCGGCAAAATAGGCATTGAGCGACGCTACGAAGATCAGTTGCACGGCACCGTGGGTTACCAAACGGTAGAAACTAATGCCCATGGTCGCGTGTTGCGGGTGCTGGAGCGCTTTGATCCCAGTCCCGGTGAGGATCTGATTCTGCATCTTGATTATGAGTTGCAGCGCGTCGCTCACGAGCAGCTTGCTGGACGCCGGGGTGCGGTGGTGGCCATCGATCCGCTGACCGGAGGTGTTCTGGCCATGGTCAGCACACCATCCTTTGATAGCAACCTGTTCGTCAACGGCATCAGCAGCCGCAATTACAATGCGCTTCGGGACTCGCCGGACGTACCGCTGTTTAATCGCACGGTCCAGGGGCAGTATCCGCCAGGTTCCACAGTCAAGCCGATGATCGCCATGGCGGGTCTTGAGGCGGGTTTAATCGATCCGCAGTTTACGGTGCCGGACCCCGGCTGGTATCGCTTACCGGGTGACCGACGTCGCTATCGGGATTGGATTTTGCGCATTCGCGGCACGGGTCATGCTCCTGAAGTAGATTTAAAAATGGCGCTGGCGGAGTCCTGCGATGTCTACTTTTATGACCTCGCGCGCCGTCTCACGGTGGATGGGATCCACGACTACCTTGATCACTATGGTCTGGGGCATCGCACGGGTATCGATACCACCGCAGAGCGCCCGGGGGTGCTGCCCTCCACCGCCTGGAAGCGGGCAAACTTAAGCCAGGCCTGGTATCCGGGAGAAACCCTGAGTGTGGGTATTGGGCAGGGGTATATGTTGGCAACACCGCTGCAGCTGGCGGTAGCGACCTCGGTGCTTGCCACCCGCGGCGAACATCGCGAGCCGCGGTTGGTGCAATGGCTGGGTGACGAAGCTCTGGAAGCTCCCATGGTGGATCCCCTCATTGCCGACGGCGCAAACTGGGATGCGGTCGTTGAAGGGATGCGCGAAGTCGTCCATGGGCGCCGAGGCACTGCCAAAGCCATCGCCAAAGGCATGGATTACGAGATGGCGGGCAAAACGGGTACAGCGCAGGTGATCGGCATCGCACAGGATGCGGTTTACAACGAAGACGAGATCGATGAGCGGCATCGTAACCACGGTCTGTTTATCGCCTTTGCGCCCCTGGAGGCGCCCACGATAGCCGTCGCTGTAATTGTTGAGAACGGTGGAGGCAGCAGCGCCGCTTATCCCATTGCCCGGGCGGTAGTCGACGCCTGGCTCCAGCGGGAGCCCAGCTAGTGTCCGAATACGTCCGTCAGATGCCCGAAAATGTGGGCCCCTTGACCCGACCCCCGGGACTGGCGAGGAAGATGCACGTTGATACATCACTACTGGTGTTGTTGCTGATTCTCACAGTCTATGGACTGTTTGTGCTCTACAGCGCATCAGGACAAAGCATGGATGCGGTAGTACGTCAGGGCCGCTATTTCGTGCTGGCCTATGTGGTGATGTTTGCCATGGCGCAGTTTAGTCCGGTGCGTTGGTCGCGCTGGTCGCCCTGGGGTTATTTACTGGGGGTCGCACTACTGACCGCGGTGGCGTTCGCGGGTGTGGGTGCTAAAGGAGCGCAGCGATGGCTGGACCTGGGAGACTTTCGTTTTCAGCCCTCGGAGATCATGAAGCTCGCGGTGCCGATGACTATTGCCTGGTACCTCGGTGCCCGCGTTTTGCCGCCAGCGCCGCGCCATGTCGTCGTATGCCTGTTGCTCATCGCGATCCCCTGCGGATTGATTATTCGGCAGCCCGACCTTGGCACTTCATTGTTGATTGGTGCTTCGGGTTTGTTTGGGATTTTTATGGCCGGCATTAGCTGGCGGTTTATTTTCGGCACAGGTCTCGTGGGTATTCTGTCTGCCTGGCCGGCCTGGATTTTCATGCTGGAGGATTATCAGAAGCAGAGGATCCTCACCTTGCTCAATCCAGAGAGCGATAAGCTTGGGGCGGGGTGGAATATTATTCAGTCCAAAACGGCTATCGGTTCCGGCGGTTGGTCCGGAAAAGGCTGGACGCAGGGCACCCAGTCACAGCTGGATTTTCTCCCCGAAAGCCACACCGATTTCATTATTGCGGTGCTCGCCGAAGAGTTCGGACTGCAGGGTGTTTTACTGTTGTTGAGCCTGTACCTGTTAATCTTATTCAGGGCATTCTGGATCGGAGTAAAGGCACAAAGTAGCTACGGTCGCATCCTTTGCGGGAGTATTACGCTGACTTTCTTTGTCTACATCTTTGTTAACATGGGAATGGTCGCAGGATTGCTTCCCGTAGTAGGTGTACCGCTGCCGCTGGTCAGCGCGGGGGGCACATCAGTCGTCACTCTCATGGCTGGGTTTGGCCTGTTGATGGCAGTCAGCACCGAAAAGCGCGTGGTTGGGCAATAAGCTTTGGCCCGCAGAACATGCAGCATCATTGGCAGAGCATAACGCATGATATTTGAAGGTTTTTTTACCCGGAGCAAACGGTTTTCTCAGGACTTGGGGACCCAGTTAGCTATTACCTCAACTGCGCAGCAATCAGCTGCGGGAGAAGCGCTCACAAAAGCGCGGGCCAAGCGTTCATGGTTAAGTCTGCGCAGGGGCTTACTCGCAGCCCTGATCGTAGCGGCACCCGCGCAAGCGGATTACTCCGAGCATCCCGGTGCTCAGGCGCTGATAGACGAGATGGTCGCTGAGCACGGATTCTCTAAAGAAGAGCTGCAGTCAATTTTTGTGGGCGCAGAGCGCCAGCAGAGTATTCTGGATGCGATCTCGCGCCCGGCAGAAAAGACCAAGCCCTGGTATGAATATCGTGAGATTTTTTTAACGGAGCGTCGCGAACGTGAAGGGGTCGAGTTTTTTCGCGAGCATCGTGAGGCTCTGTCTCGAGCACAGGCAGAAACCGGCGTCCCTGCGGAAGTCATCGTTGCCATTATCGGCGTCGAGACCTACTACGGTCGCATTGCCGGAAGCTACGACGTGATAGATGCGCTGTCGACCCTGGCTTTTGATTACCCCAAACGCTCCAAGTTTTTCACCAGCGAGCTCAAGAACTTTTTGCTGCTGTCCCGGGAACAGGGTATGGATCCCATGAGCCTTAAGGGCTCCTACGCGGGTGCCATGGGCTACGGGCAGTTTATGCCCAGCAGCTATCGCGCTTACGCCATCGATTTCGATGGTGACGAGCTTGCTGATATCTGGAGCAACCCCACGGATGCTATTGGCAGCGTCGCGAACTATCTCGCCAAGCACGGCTGGCGTGCGGGAGAGCCCGTTGTCAGTGCGGCCATAGCGGCTGAAACCACTCCAGAAGATGCCTACGGCGGAGGCCTTAAGCCGACACGGTCCGTAGGAGCCTTTATGGAGATGGGTGTATCTCCCGAGCAACAGCTTGATCCGGAGGCCATGGCTACGTTCATGCGATTTGAGCTCGCCGATGGCTATGAGTACTGGATGGGCTTGCAGAATCTCTATGTGATTACTCGCTATAACCATTCCGCAATGTACGCAATGAGCGTGTTTTTGCTCAGTCAGCAGATTGCCGCAGGCGTACAGGGGTGACCCGACGTGGTTTAGCACTTTTGCTTGCCCTAAGCGCGATCACGGCTCTATACGGCTGCTCCAGTTCTGATCCCAAGGTCGCCTGGGAGGGTGACGGCGCGCCCATCGCGGATCTGGACCCGGAGGCCGTTGCCGATGCTGTGCCCAGACCCGATCCGATACTTCGCGCGGGGAATACATCTCCCTACAGCATTGACGGCGTGGAGTATCATGTTCTGGATAGTGCCGAAGGTTACAGTGAAAAGGGTATTGCCAGCTGGTATGGGACCAAGTTCCACGGCAATAAAACGGCCAACGGCGAGGTCTATGACCTGTATCTGGCCACCGCTGCCCACCGAAGTCTGCCTATACCCAGCTATGCCACAGTCACTAACACCTGGAATGGTCGACAGATCGTGGTGCGGATTAATGACCGGGGTCCCTTTCACCCGGATCGATTGATTGATTTGAGCTACGCCGCAGCAGTAAAGCTGGGTTTTGCCGATAAGGGAACGACCGACGTTCTGGTGGAGACCATCACCCTGGCCGGTATTGATGATTTGCGTGACAGCGAAACGGGCGAGTATCGCTATCTCCAGTTAGGTGCTTTTGCGAACCCTGCTACAGCCAACAATCTTCGTGAAGCGGTGGCTGAACAGGTAAGCGCTCCCGTAAGCGTTACACCGGTGGATGTGGGCGGACAGCGTCTCAATCGGGTGCGCGTTGGTCCTGTGGCCGATGGCGCTCAGCTCCGTCGTCTCCGTGATTTGCTCATGAGTCGGGGATACTCCCCGGGTCTGGCTTTACCATGATCGACCGCCCTGGGGATCGCTATCCCCGTGCATTTTTTTCATTGTGATTTTTCAGCCACCTAAGCTTGCGGTACCATGCGTCGCCTTTCGAGATCCTGACCTGACACTTATGCCATATTCTCTTCGTTTTTCTTTCTTGTTTGCGGGTAGTTTGGCCCTGGCGCTTACGCTGGTCAGCGGATCGCTGTCCGCGCAGAACATTGTGCCTGCTGCGCCCGAGGTGGCTGCTCGCGCTTACCTTCTGGTGGACGCCAATAGTGGTGCGGTCCTGGTAGAGTCCAATGCCGATGAGCAGCTGCCTCCAGCGAGTCTCACAAAACTCATGACGGCCTATGTACTGGCGTCGGAGATTGATGCGGGTCGGGTCACCCGAGACGACCAGGTCACGGTCAGCCGTAATGCTTGGTCCCAGAACCCCGTGTTCAATGGGTCGTCGCTCATGTGGATTGAGCCGCGCATGCCCGTAACTATCGGACAGTTGGAGCAAGGGGTTGTTATCTCTTCAGGGAATGATGCGACGGTAGCGATAGCCGAGCATATTGCGGGCAGCGAGGCGGCCTTCGCTGATTTGATGAACAAGCACGCTGCAGAGTTGGGCCTTTACGGAACGTACTTTGCCAATTCCCATGGCTTACCGCACCCTCAGCACCTGACTACGGCCAGGGACCTTGCGACGCTCGCCAAGGCCATAATCACGCGCTTTCCCGAGCACTATAAGGTCTACAGCCAGCGCGAATACACCTACAACGACATCAAACAATACAACCGCAACAAACTCCTTGGCGAGGACCCGTCGGTGGATGGTTTAAAAACCGGCTACACCCGCGAAGCCGGTTATGGACTGGTCGCATCGGCCGAGCGTAATGGTATGCGGCTGATCTCGGTGGTCATGGGTACGGACAGCGCTCGTGCTCGCGCCAGGGAGACCCGCAGCCTGCTGAATTACGGATTCCGGTTCTACGAAACTGATGTGATGGTCGCCGGTGCCGAGGAACTGGAAAAGCCGCGAGTCTGGAAGGGCGAGCTTGATTACGTAGCGGTGGGCATAGCGGATGATGTGGTCCTCACCTTGCCCAGAGGCAAGCGCAGCGACATTCAAAGAGATCTCGTATTAATGGATCCCATTACGGCGCCCCTTGCCTTGGGCGATGCAGTGGGTGAATTGACCCTTACCCTTGATGGCGAAGTGCTGCAGCAAATTCCTCTGGTCGCTCTGGAGCCCGTGGAGCCCGCCGGGTTTTTTGCGCGGATTTGGGACATGATTCTTATGTGGTTAGCGAAGCTATTTGGTGGCTGAGTTAATCACAGGCAAGCAGGGGTCGGAGGGCGAGGAGCCGCCGAAGATAGAGTTTCCCTGTGATTATCCGGTGAAAGTACTGGGGAGAAACGTCACGGAGTTTCGACCGCTGGTGCTGGAGATTTTTGAGCGTCATGCGCCGGGTTTTGATCAATCAACCATCACCGTACGGGATAGTCGCAAGGGCAACTTTCTGTCCATGACCATCATCATCACCGCTACCGGACCGGAGCAGCTGGAGTCTATTCACCAGGATCTTCGCGCGACGGGTATCGTGCAAATGGTGCTGTGAGCCCTGAACCCTTGAGCACGCTGCGCATTCGCCGTCTCGGAGAATGCGATTATCAGCAAACACTGGACGATATGCGCAGCTTTACCGATGCGCGCAGCTCCGAAACTCCCGACGAACTTTGGTTACTTCAGCATCCTGCGGTATTTACCCAAGGGCTTGCGGGGCGCGAGGAGCATTTGCTGGCCCCCGGCGATATTCCCGTGATTCAGGTGGACCGTGGCGGGCAAGTGACTTACCACGGCCCGGGGCAATGGGTGGTCTATTTGCTCATCGATTTGCGACGCAGGCACATGGGTGTGCGAGCGCTGGTGGATCTGATCGAGCAATCGCTTGTCGCGACTCTGGATAGCTTTGGCATTGCGGCGGCTCCTGACCCCCAGGCCCCCGGGGTTTACGTGGATAGCCGAAAAATCGCCTCTCTGGGTTTGCGAGTGCGCCGCGGCTGTAGCTATCACGGCCTTTCACTTAACAGCAATATGGACCTTGAACCCTTTACGCGGATCAATCCCTGCGGTTACGAGGGGCTGGAGGTCACGTCGCTGAGAGCACTGCTGGGAGACGATTGCCCCTCCATGGAACGCATAGGAGAGGTGTTACTGGAGACTCTCGAAAATTCACTACAGCACTAAGGTCCCGGGTCATTAGCGGATTCTGCGGGTGAATTAGGGGCTGCATAGGCTATCCGTTAGAATGCGCCGCAAAGTGGCGCGCTCCATTGAGGGGCGGTCAGAGTCATTTCACCCATAGTTACTTAACTGAGTACAAATCAGGACGCTCGAAATGCAGGATGGCGATTTTCTTCAACAAGTTGCGCAGCGCAGAACCTTCGCCATCATCTCCCACCCGGATGCGGGCAAAACTACGATCACCGAGAAGCTTTTGCTGTTGGGTAGTGCGATCTCCGTAGCCGGCAGTGTCAAAGGTAAAAAAGGCCCCCATGCCACGTCCGACTGGATGAGCATGGAGCAGGAACGAGGCATTTCCGTGACCTCATCGGTGATGCAGTTCCCCTACCATGACCGCATTGTGAATCTTCTGGACACTCCCGGCCACGAAGATTTCTCCGAGGATACCTACCGAACCCTCACCGCCGTGGACTCGGCGCTCATGGTTATTGACGGAGCGAAAGGCGTGGAGGATCGCACCATCAAGCTCATGAATGTGTGTCGTTTGCGCGACACGCCGATCATCAGCTTTGTAAACAAGCTCGATCGCCCGACCCGAGACCCCATTGAGCTGCTTGATGAGATAGAAGAGGTGCTGGGAATTGCCGCGGCGCCCGTGAACTGGCCCATGGGTATGGGTGAGCACTTCCTCGGTGTGTACAACCTTTACACCGACACCCTCCACTGCTTTGAGCGGGGCCACAACGCTGTGCTGCCCCCGGACACTCGCATTCAGGGTCTGGAGTCAGACGAGGCTCGGGAGTTACTCGGTGACGAATACGACGATTTCGTGGAAGAGATTGAGCTCGTCAAGGGTGCAAGTCATGAGTTCGAGCTGGATAAGTTCCTTGCGGGTAAGCTGTCACCGGTGTTCTTTGGCACTGCTCTGGGCAACTTTGGTGTGCGGGAAATGCTCGACAACTTTGTGGAGTGGGCGCCGCCGCCGCAGGGTCGCGGCAGTAATGAGCGTGAGGTCGAGGCGGGGGAGAGCACCTTCAGCGGCTTTGTTTTTAAGATACAGGCCAACATGGACCCCCGACACCGTGATCGCATAGCGTTCATGCGCGTCTGCTCCGGTCGATACGAGAAGGGTATGAAGATGCGCCACGTGCGCATGGCCAAGGACATTAAGATAGCCGATGCCGTCACCTTTAAAGCCGGCGAGCGCGTGCTGGTAGAAGAAGCTATCGCCGGCGACATCATTGGTTTGCACAATCACGGCACGATTCAGATCGGCGACACATTTACCGATGGAGAGAGTCTCGGCTTTACAGGGATTCCGCACTTTGCACCGGAATTGTTTCGACGTATTCGCCTGCGCGACCCCATGAAGTCGAAACAGTTACAAAAGGGTCTGCAGCAATTGTCTGAGGAGGGCTCAACCCAGGTCTTCGCACCCATCAGCTCAACCGATCTTATCGTCGGCGCTGTGGGACAGCTGCAGTTCGATGTGGTCGCCTATCGACTGCAGGATGAGTACAAAGTCGAGGCCATGTACGAGCCCATCAACGTGTACACCGCACGGTGGGTGTACTGCGATGACGAGCGGAAGCTCGAAGAGTTTCGAAAGAAAGCTGCCGACCAGCTGTCTATAGATGGCGGTGGATTCTTGAGCTATCTAGCCCCCACCCGGGTCAATCTCGCCTTAATGGAAGAGCGCTGGCCGGATATTCAGTTCCGTGCGACGCGAGAGCACTAACTCTCGTGGCAGGGCTGGTTCTTACAGCTGCTGGATCTTATAAAAGCGCCTGAATATCTGAGGCAATGGCCTCGGGCTTTGTCGTGGGGGAGTAACGCTTGACGACGTCACCGGCGCGGTTCACAAGAAACTTGGTGAAGTTCCATTTGATGCGCTGACTGCCCAGAGCGCCGGGAGCCGCCTGTTTGAGGTGCGCAAACAGCGGATCAGCGTCGCCGCCATTGACGTCGATTTTCCCGAACATGGGGAAGCTCACCCCATAATTCAGCTGGCAGAATTCCTGAATCTCGTCGTTGCTGCCAGGGTCCTGGCTACCAAACTGATTGCAGGGGAACCCTAAGATAGTGAAGCCCTGATCCTTGTACTCTTCGTAAACTGACTCCAGTCCCGCAAACTGCGGCGTAAAGCCACACTTCGACGCGGTGTTAACAATCAACAGAACCTGACCACGGTAGTCTTCGAGAGACTTCGCATTGCCCTGCTTGTCCTGGGGCGCAAAGCCGTAAATGCCATCGCTCATACCATTACCTCTCAGCTGCGACTCCTCATGGGAGTCAGCGTGGATTTGATTATCTAGCCGACACTATACGCGGCAGGCAATGGCTTCGATCAACCCGCAAGGGGTTGCAGCTGCCATTGATTGAGTAGAGTCCGTACTCGCTTTCGTTGCACCCTCAAAGAAAACTCCAGCTCACGAAACTGGCTCACCAGTGCCGCTTGCTCCCAGCGCTCCTGAAGCTGCTGGTAGCGTTCTGCCATGGCGCCTTCGAGCTGCTCACGATGTCGCTCATAGCGGGACGCCTGCAGTTGTTTCCATTGATTAACGGAGTCTGTGAAGAGCTGATATTCGCGCTCGAGGATAGCGCTCAGAGCGCTTTCTTCCTGGCGGGCTGCGAAGTCCTGGGCGCGCTTAAACTGCATGTCCAAGAGCGCACGCTGGATGCGAAAATCCGGCACGCGTTGCAAATCCTCCGCAAGACCCAGCTTTTCAAGTCCTGCAATCATCCACTTGGTGGGATCCCACTGATACCAGCGGATTCCATTGCGGTAGTCCTTTTGAAAAATATGGTGGTAGTTGTGATAGCCCTCGCCGTAGGTGAGGAACGCCAGGAAGCCATTGTCTCTTGCGCTATTTTCTTCGGTATAAGGACGTGTTCCCCAGAAGTGCGCGAGGGAATTAATGAAGAAAGTGACGTGGTGATTCACCACAAGGCGCAGCAGTCCTACCAGCAACACCGTGCCGATAACATCACCCAGTGCCAAACCCAGAAGGATAGGCACACCAAGATTCATGAATGTGGTGATAGCTATGTAATGTTTGTGCTGCCACATGACGATGGGATCGCGCATTAAATCCTGCGCATTGCTGAAATCTTCGCCATTGGTGGCATACTCTCGAAGCATCCAACCCATGTGGCTGAACCAGAGCCCTCTGCCCGCGGAGTAGGGGTCTTCCTCATTATCATCTACATGACGATGGTGGCGACGATGGTCGGAGGCCCAAACAAGGATGCTGTTTTGCAGTGCGCCGGCGCCCCAAAGGGCAAACCAGAGGCGAACGGTCCAATGGGCCTTGTAAGCCTTATGGGCCCAGAGACGGTGAAAACCGCCCGTGATAGACAGGCCGTTAAGATATAAAAATACCACTGCCCAAACCCACTGGGTGGCAGTGAATCCGGCGTACATGCCCCAAAGAGGCACTAGAATAGCGGCCAAAATGGGGAAGCCAACAAAGATTACGGCGTTGATGCGGATCAGTGGCGGTTTAGGAGATTGTTCTTTCATCATGCGGGTGCCTAATTTACGAGCGGCGATTTTAACGGTATCGGCGCCCGAAGTCTTGACCCATAAAAAGGATATGTTTTGAGCGTTCCGGTATTCCTTCGCGGCTCGACCATGCGCCATGTGCTGGTGATGACCGGCGCGTCGTCCATTGGCCTCATTGCCATGTTCACCGTGGACGTTGTGGACATGTTCTTCATCACGCTGCTGGGCGAGCAGCGCCTCGTCGCGGCGGTGGGCTTTGCCGGCACCTTACTGTACTTCATGCTTTCTTTGGGCATCGGGCTGCAGATCGCGCTGGGTGCCCTGGTGGCGCGGGCCGAGGGCAATCAGGATAGGGCCTTGGCGGGCCGCTATTGCAGCTCTGTGCTTTGGTTCAATGCGCTGACGGTGGGTCTTGTGGCTGCCTTGGCCTGGGTTTGGTTGCCGGAGCTATTGCAGTTGTTGGGCGCCTCGGGTGATACGCTGAATTACGCTTTGGCATACAGTCGTATCCAGCTCCCCGCCGTGCCCTTACTGGTATTGGGCATGAGCCTGGCATCGGGATTGCGGGCGGTGGGTGATGCAAGACACAGTATGTTTGCCACCCTTGCCGGCGCCGGCACCAATGCTGTTTTGGACCCTATCCTGATCTTTTATTTTGGCCTGGGCATAGAAGGGGCAGCCTGGGCCTCGGTGGCTGCCCGCGTAGTGGTGGTGACTTATGCCGCCTACATGCTGTTTGCGAAGCACCGTTTGCCAAGCCGAGTATCGCCCTCAATGGTGGCGGCCGATGCGCCAGCAATCATGCTCATTGCAGTACCGGCCGTGCTTACCAATCTCGCAACCCCGCTCGGCAATAGTCTCGTGCTGCGCATGATGTCTCAGTTTGGTGATAGCGCTGTTGCAGCGACGGCGGTTATGGGGCGCCTGGCGCCCCTGGCTTTTGCCGTAGTTTTTGCGGTGTCTGGCGCCGTCGGCCCGATTGTCGGGCAAAACGCTGGAGCCTGTCGCTACGATCGCGTGCGGCAAACCCTGCTGGATGCCTCCAAGTTTGTGGTGGCTTATGTTGCCGTGGCCTGGGTGATTCTATGGCTCGCTTCGGATTTTATTATTGCCACTTTTACAGTCAGCGAGCTCGCTGCGGACTTGTTGAGCTTTTACATTCACTTTTTGGTCGGTGCCTTCGCCTTCAATGGCTTGTTGTTTGTGGCCAATGCCAGTTTCAATAACCTCCACCGGGCCTATCTGGCTACCCTGTTCAACTATGCCAAGGTTTTTCTGGGGGTAGTGCCCGCCGCTTATCTCGGAGCCAGCTTGTACGGTGCACGAGGGCTCATGATTGGCGAGGTACTCGGCGCGTCTCTCTTCGGCGTTTTGGGTATGTTCAGCGCACTTGCGCTGGTGAAACGCCTGCAGCGTGACTATCCGCCCCTTGATCAGCAGCTGTCGTGAGTACCAGACTTGCGGCGATAGGATGGTGATCTGAGCGCGTGGTGGGGAATGCCCCCCTCGCTACGGCCCGTAAACCCCGCAGGAATATGGTATCCACGGCGGAGCCAACATGTCGGCTTCGCCAGTCCAATTCAAACTCCACCTCAACGAGCGCCATCCTCTGCGCCCAGCGCTTAAGCGTGGCCGCACGCCAGGGATTCCAGTGATTGAAATCTCCGGCAATGATCACGGGGCCGGAGTGAGCGTTTAACATTGGGCTCAATGTGGTGAGCTGCTTACCGTAATCGTCAGCTGTCATGGTGAAGTTAATGGCGTGCAGATTGATCAGCAGCAACGCGGCCTCGTGAAATGCCAGGCGTACAACGCTCACTGCCTTTGGCGTCCCCAGCCAGGGCTCCACAAATTGCAGCTCGCAAATCACGTTCGCAGGAAACTCACTGCGAATTTCCACGCCGGTCGCTTCGCTTCCCCGTGCATAACCGGGACTAAAGTAACGGTAGGGCGACGAATTCGTTTTTTCAGCGACACCTCGCAGAGACTCCTGGAGGAGGATGAGGTGGGCATTGCGAGACAGGCGCCGCAGCTCATCGTCTGCGCCCGGCAGATCAAACTTCATAATGTTCCAACTACGCACGCGCAGGGGAACGGGAATCTTGATTTGAGACGCCGGCGGAGAGAGCCGCAGGGCATTCGCACAGCTGTCGATGTTTTTGTGGACGGGGGCGCTGTAGCCGGGAATGCTAAGCAGCATGGCAGCGATAAAAATACTGTGCAGAGAGAAGATCCGGAGCCTGAGAGCCATACTCCCAGTATAGCCCTGGCTAGAGCTTTTCTACGTAGGCGTGATACTCAAGGCTGGTGATATGGCGTTGGAACTCAGCCAGTTCCTGCGCCTTTGTAAGGCCAAAGTTGCGCTGCATTTCCGGGCCCAAGGCGGTGCTCACAAAGCTGGATTCGCCAAACAGGCGCAGCGCATCTTGCATATAAATAGGTAGCTCCTCGGCATCCAGCTGGCTGTAGCCGTCGCCACTGATGGGTGCTTTGGGAGTGAGGTTTCGTTCTATGCCATCCAGCGCGGCGGCGAGAATAACCGCGAACACCAAATAGGGGTTTGCATCAGCCCCTGCGACCCGATGTTCCAGTCGACGTGCTTTGCTACTGCCAGCGGGGACCCGCACGGCAACGGTTCGGTTCTCATAACCCCAGTTTGGGGTGGTGGGCGCATGGCTGCCTTTCTGGAAGC
This sequence comes from Congregibacter sp., assembly GCF_965662665.1. Lineage (NCBI taxonomy): Bacteria > Pseudomonadati > Pseudomonadota > Gammaproteobacteria > Cellvibrionales > Halieaceae > Congregibacter > Congregibacter sp. Next base: position 33,855 of record NZ_CBFIIF010000027.1, read on the forward strand.
GGCGATAGGCATTAAAACTCGGGGCGAAGATGGCAAAGGAGTCGGCCATATGCTGTAAACACCCACCGATGGCGTGGCGAAGTTTGGGAGTGCCGAACTCTGTTCCATCGTCAAAAACGTTTTTCCCTTCGCGATCGATAACGCTGCAGTGCACGTGCAGACCATTGCCCGCTTCGTCCGCAAAAGGTTTGGGCATAAAGCTGGCGACAAGGCCGTGCTGCTGGGCGATTTCCTTGATGGCGCGCTTCATCATGAGAATCTGGCGCGCCGCGAGCACAGGGTTGTCCACGTGCTGCATGTTTATTTCGTATTGCGAGGGCGCTGATTCTTTGACCACGCCATCAAAGGGCAGGCTTTGTAAACAGCAGGCGCGATGGATTTGTTCGAGCATGGCGTGGTTTTGCTGCAACACATCAAGCCCGTAGAGGTTGCCGCCAATGGGCTCTCCACGATAGGGCTTTTCTCCGCTGTGCTTGGGGTGCTTGCCATCCCATTTTACGAGACTGAATTCCAGTTCTGCAGCGACTACCGGCCGCCAGCCTCTTGCGTGATAGCGTGCTACGACGCGCTTTAAAACCTGGCGAGGGTCGCCGAGATAGCCGGGGCCGCCAGGACGAAACATCGAGAGCATGAGCTGGCCGTGGCGTCCGTTGGGGGACCAGGGGGTTGGCAGCAGCGAACCCTCTATGGGGAGGCACACGCCGTCCTCATCACCGGTGGCAAACACCAGTTCTTCAACGTCGCGACCCCAGATATCGAGAGCCAGAGCGGTCTTGGGAAACTTCAGTTCCCCCTTATAGACCTTGGCCAGCTTGTTCCGCGGCAGCCATTTACCCCTGAGAACGCCATTACTGTCGGGCAGTAGCGCTTCTATCATCGAAACCTTGGGATAGGCGCGAAGGAACCAGTCTACTTCCAGCGCCATAAGATAATTTTCCCGTGTTAGAGAATCCCCAGACCGCACTATTCCTAGGTCGAGCGCATCAGGCAATACCCCACTTTGGGCACGCCGAGACCTAAACTATGCGGGACCCATGTAAATCGTGAGGGGGTCTTCGCCCGCAGCCTCTCCCAGGCAGGACATGGTGTTGAGGAATAGGGAGAAGAGGTCGGTCTGTGAGTTTACGTCCAGCTTTCGATAGATGCTCTTGCGGTGGCGACGCACGGTCTCCCTCGCAATAGACAATCTGTCAGCGGTCGTGTCGGTTCCGTAACCCCTGAGCATTAATTCCAGCACGCCTTTCTCCCTTGGGGAAAGGAGAGAGGTGCCAAAGGTTCGAAACGCCAAATCAATCTGATGGTCGATGCCCGGCTGAATAAGATTCTCCACGGCGAAGGCGTCAAACTCACTGTGGATTCGCAAAAGCTCCGACACAGGGTCAGCCAGAGAATAGAGCAGTTGATACTCCTCTTCGCTGAACGCACCCTGTTCGGGCAAGCGCATCATCGATATGTTGATGACGCTGCCACCCTGAAGCTGGGATAAAAAAATGGCTTCGTCTACCGTGCCTGTATCGCTGTAATAATCGTTGTAATAGCTTGAGGACTCGAGCCGCCCCGCCGTGAGCCGAGAGAGCAGGTAAATACGGTTTTTGGGTCGGTTGATAGACGCCTGAAAAAACGGGTCCTCACGATAGGGGCCTTCGAGATAGGCATCAATCTGGGAGGCCACCGCCGCGGGAGGTATCTCGTGGTAAAGCACGCTCGGCGGCAGATCTCGGTGGTAGAGCCAGACCTGGGGGTAGGCGATGGGCACTCGCTCACGAACCGCGGCGATGAGCGCCGGGAAAAATTCATCGCGACCCAAGGCACCCACGGCGCGAGCCAGGTCGCGATTCCACTCACTCAGTAAGCTCAGTGTGTCCATGCTAGCGGAGATACTCCGTGTATTTCACAAAACGCGACAGTGTTGCCGAGAGTTCAAGATTGGAGAGTTGTCAAAGTTTGTTGCGGCCGCTGTGCCATGTCAAACACCTAGTCGCTCCAGTCAAGATAGCCAGTACGCCAATGCTGCCGCCACACAAGCTCGACTTTATCGCTGTACACCCGTCGGCCACTACTACCATTGTAGGCTGCGAGCGCTCGCGGCAGGTTCCCATTCTCCCGCTGAAGATAAAACTGCAGGATGCGGCAGCCATAGTCGAGATTGGTGAGATTGTCCGTCAGGTTATCGTCCGGTCGTCCAATCTCGTCCTTCCAAAACGGCATGACCTGCATGAGTCCCTGAGCGCCCACGCGCGACACTGCAAAACGGTCGAAGTGGCTCTCTACCTCAATCACAGACAGCACCAGCTCCGGCGCGAGGGAGCTGCGGGTTGCTGCGGCATGAATCTGACGTAGTAATTGCAGTCGGCTATCAGGATCTGGTACGTAGCGAGCGAGTCTAGCGCTCATATCTACCAGCCAGACTTCGGCATCGAAGCGATCGTCAAAGCTTTCGCTCTCGGCAATATTCGATTCCAGGAACTGTCGCAGGGCTTCCCGCTCGGCATCGTCGGTCGACAATGCATCCTGGGCAGCGAGGCTCCCCGCGGCCATCAGGGCCAGGGCGCCGCAGGCAAAAACCAGTCCTCGAAGGATGGGGATCTCAGGCCTCCGTGCGTAGCAGGCTGGCTATGAAATCCATAGCACCGGCCAGTGGCACACGCTGCGCCTCAGCGTCTCGGCGTCCCTGATATTCAATCTCGCCGTCGCCCAGCGCGCGGTCACCGATGACTACGCGGTGAGGTATTCCCAAAAGCTCCATGTCTGCAAACTTCACGCCCGGGCGCTCGTTGCGGTCATCCATTAACACCTCGATGCCGCGTTCCTGGCACTGGGCATAGAGCGCTTCTGCCGCTTCTGCCACGGCGGCGGATTTGTGCATATTCAAAGGCACTATAGCGAGCTGAAATGGAGTCATTGCAGCGGGCCAGATGATGCCGCGCTCGTCGTGGTTCTGCTCGATGGCTGCGGCGACGATGCGGCTGACGCCAATGCCGTAACAGCCCATGCTGACCGTCACATTACGCCCGGTTTCATCGAGTACTTTGGCATTCATGGCGTCGCTGTACTTGGTGCCCAGCTGGAAAATATGCCCTACCTCAATACCGCGACGTATCTGCAAAGTGCCCTTGCCATCGGGAGAGGGGTCTCCAGAGATCACGCTGCGCAAGTCGGCACACTGGTAATCGCTGATATCTCGATCCCAGTTGGCGCCGTCATAGTGCTCGTCGGGGCTGTTGGCGCCGCAGCAGAAATCCGCGCACGCTGCGGCGCTGAAGTCTGCGATGATCGGTATGGTCAGACCTACGGGGCCAATGGAGCCAAAGCCCGCGCCGCAGGCCTCCGTGGCCTCCTCTTCGCTTGCCATCCTCAAGGGTGAGGCCACCAGGGGATGTTTCTCCGCTTTGATGGTGTTGAGTTCGTGATCGCCGCGAACAACCAGAGCGACGAGTCCTCCCTCTGCGCCCTCGACCAGCAGGGTCTTCGCCGTGCGCTCGGCAGCCATGTCCATGGCCGCGCAAAGGTCGGCGATCGTTTTTACCCCGGGCGTGGCAACTTTGCTCAGCTCCATAGTGGGCGCGGGTCGCAAATCACTCTGATCCAGCGTTTCTGCGCGTTCGACGTTAGCCGCGTAGTCGCTGCCGTCGCTAAAGGCGATGGCGTCTTCGCCCGAGTCCGCCAATACGTGAAATTCGTGTGAGGTGTTACCGCCGATGCTGCCGCTGTCTGCCATGACGGGGCGAAAATCGAGTCCGAGCCGCTCAAAGATGGTGCTGTAGGCGCGGTGCATGACCTGGTACGTGGCTTCCAGAGATGTCTGGTCTGCGTGGAATGAATAGGCATCCTTCATCAGGAACTCCCGCGCACGCATCACCCCAAAACGGGGGCGAATCTCGTCACGAACCTTGTTTTGAATCTGATACAGGTTGAGAGGCAGCTGCTTATAGCTGCTGATTTCACTGCGTACGATATCGGTGATCACCTCTTCGTGTGTAGGACCGAGGCAAAAGTCGCGCTTGTGACGGTCCTGAATCCGCAGTAGCTCCGGACCGTACTGCTCCCAGCGGCCAGATTCTTCCCAAAGCTCTCCAGGCTGCACCATGGACATGGCGAGCTCCAGGGCGCCCGCTGCGTCCATTTCCTCGCGCACGACGCGCTCGACTTTACGCAGCACCTTGAGCCCCATGGGCATCCAGGTATACAGGCCGGAAGACAGCTTTCGAATAAGGCCTGCGCGGAGCATGAGTCGGTGACTGACGATCTCTGCATCTGCGGGGGTTTCTTTGTGCGTAGTGATGAGAAACTCGCTACTGCGCATTGGGTTTTTCCTTGTTCCTTTGATGGTGGGGGAGTGTAAGTCGCAATCGCGCGGTGGTACAGATACCAATCACAGGACTTTACAGCGAAGGCGCTGACAGATTTGTCGCGAATACCTAAAAAAATAGGGTTTTTTTGCCGTGCATCGCGATAAACGCTTGTATTATAGGGTCGAGTGATTTATACATGTCGTCAAGTTGTGATTGACGCTTTCCACACAGTGTCTTTGGTGTGTTTCAAAGTTTGTGTGTCAGCCAAATCATGGCTTGTATGCCCAGGTCATTAAATGGAGAAACGCGACGTTTTTTCTGGCTAAGCTCCTGTCTCGGGGTGTATCAGTGATAGTTGTCAGATCACCGATTCATGCCCTGGCTTTCGGACCCCGGCAGAAAGTGCGTCGTATTGTGAAACGTAAAACCCTTAAAATTAAGGAAGGTTCATAAACATGGCGACACGTAAAGCAGCAGCAAAGAAAGCACCGGCCAAGAAAAAAGCAGTAGCCAAAAAGGCACCTGCTAAGAAAGCCGCAGCTCCCGTCAAAAAAGCAGCACCCGCACTCAAAGCAAAAATGACCAAGACTCAGGTCCTGGCCAGCATTGCCGAGAGCACAGGCCTGTCCAAGAAGCAGGTGGGTGACGTGATGACTGAGCTTGAAACACTGATCGAGCGCAGCGTTAAGAAGCGTTCGGTAGGTGAGTTCACACTGCCTGGCCTTATGAAGATCACCACCGTGAAGAAGCCTGCCGTCAAGGCGCGCAAGGGCATCAATCCCTTCACCGGTGAAGAGACTATGTTCAAAGCCAAGCCTGCGAGCGTGGCCGTCAAGGTACGTCCTCTCAAGAAGATGAAGGAATTCGCCCAGTCCTGATTCAGGCGGGTAAGCGTCTCCCGGAGGCGCTTTTTTCCTTATCGAGAGTGTAGTTTGAGGCCATCCAGCGTTTAAAAGGCGAGGGATGGCTTCTTCGTATCCCCGTCGTCCGATTTTCAGGGTCGACGTTTTTCCATTGGTTCGCTTCGCGAGCTGAGGTAGAATCCGCGCCGCTTTTTAAAAAGCCTCCAGCCAAAGGGCCGGTGGCTCAAGACGGCCCCATCCGCCGGCGATAGGCCTTTGCGATGGAAGGATTACTACAATGCCCATATATGAATATCAGTGCACTGAATGCGGAGCGCTCCATGAGGCACTTCGCAAAATCAGCGATCCGCCTCTGACCGATTGCCCGGCCTGCGGCAAGTCAGCGCTGCGTAAAAAGGTCTCTGCTGCCGCCTTCAGGTTGGCAGGTAGCGGTTGGTATGAGACTGACTTCAAGAGCGGAAACAAGAAGAATCTTGCAGGTGACAGCGCCGATACGGGCGCCAAGAAAGAAGCGATCGCAGAAAAACCCGCCAAAGCGGATACCAGTAGTGGCAGCTCGGCTGCCTGATGATTGCCTGCAACGCAGCACGCGTGCAATCCAACCCCGAATATAGGAACCACCATGCGCAGCCAAAACTGCGGCCTTCTCAGAAGCGCCGATATTGACGAGACCGTAACACTCTGTGGCTGGGTGGACCGGCGCCGGGATCACGGCGGCGTGATTTTTCTGGACCTGCGCGATCGTGACGGCATTGTCCAGGTGGTCTTTGACCCCGACACCGAAGAGCACTTTGCAACGGCAGACCGTGTGCGTAGTGAATATGTGCTGAAGGTCAGTGGTCGAGTGCGGGCGCGAAGTGAAGCCACGGTGAACCCGAGCATGGCGACGGGCGAGATCGAGGTGCTGGGTAAGGAAATCGAGGTATTGAATACAGCCGCGACCCCCCCTTTTCAGCTCGACGAGCACACCGCCGTGGGCGAGGAAGTCCGTCTGCGCTATCGCTATATGGATTTGCGTCGTCCCGAGATGCAGCAGCGTCTGCGGCTGCGCTCACAGGTAACCGATGCAGTGCGTCGTTTTCTCCATGAAGAGGCCTTTCTGGATATCGAAACGCCCATTCTGACGCGCGCAACCCCTGAGGGTGCGCGAGACTATTTGGTGCCCAGCCGAACCCATCCGGGGCAGTTCTTTGCGTTGCCTCAGTCGCCGCAGCTCTTCAAGCAGCTTTTGATGGTGTCGGGCTTTGATCGTTACTACCAGATCGCCAAGTGCTTCCGTGATGAAGACCTTCGCGCCGATCGTCAGCCCGAGTTTACCCAGATCGACATCGAAACCTCGTTTATGGACGAGGCGGGGATCATGGATATCACCGAGCGCATGGTGCGCGAGCTGTTTCAGTCCGTGCTGGGCGTCGACCTGCCGAGCTTTCCGCACATGACCTGGGCTGAGGCGATGGAGCGTTTTGGCTCCGATAAGCCAGACCTGCGAATTCCTTTGGAACTCGTATCCGTAGACGATTTGATGCAGCAGGTGGACTTTAAGGTCTTTCGCGGCCCGGCAGATGACCCTCTTGGTCGGGTGGCCGCGCTCAAAGTACCGGGTGGATCATCTATCTCACGCAAAGAAATCGATGATTACACGCGCTATGTGAGTAACTACGGTGCCCGAGGACTGGCCTGGATCAAGGTCAATGACCTTGCCGCTGGTGTCGAAGGCCTGCAATCGCCAATTCTCAAGTTTATGCCGGATGACGTTGTCGCCGCCATGATGGAGCGCCTCGACGCTGCTAATGGCGACATTATTTTCTTTGGTGCCGATCGCGCAGGTATCGTGAATGAAGCCCTGGGTGCCCTGCGTATTAAGGTAGGTACCGATCAGGGTCTGGTCAGCGAAGGCTGGGCGCCCCTCTGGGTGGTTGATTTCCCCATGTTTGAGGACGACGGAAACGGCGGCTGGACACCACTGCATCATCCGTTTACCGCCCCGGCCTGTGATTTGGCGACGCTCAGTCAGCACCCCGGTGAGGCACTATCGCGCGCTTATGACATGGTGCTCAACGGCACCGAGTTGGGTGG
>NZ_CBFIIF010000028.1:0-39359 GCF_965662665.1 Congregibacter sp.
CAACGATAGCGATACAACCTATACGCTGCGACTGGCCTATGACCTTACGCAGAACATCAACGTATACGCTGGTGTGAGCACAGGCTTTAAAGCGTCATCCTGGAACCTCTCGCGAGATTCGCGCCCCTTCCCGGAGGATATCCCTGCCTTGGCCGCCGCCGGACTTCTGGTGCCTAACCTCACAGAAGGAACTCGTTACGCGGGTCCCGAAGAGTCGACGGTTTACGAGATTGGCCTGAAGGCTGAGTTCGACACGGTGAGCATGAACGTGGCTATCTTTGATCAAACGATCGAAGGCTTCCAGTCAAACATCTTTACCGGCACAGGTTTTGTACTGGGCAATGCGGGCGAGCAATCCACGGAAGGACTTGAGTTTGATATGAACTGGGCGCCGACTGACGGTCTGAGGATCTCCTTCGCGGCAACCTTCCTGGATCCGCTCTATGACGATTTTCAGGGAGCCTTGGGTGAAAATGGTCCCACGGATCTTTCGGGCCAGCAGCCCGCAGGCATCCCAGAGCTGTCGACTAACACATCAGCGACTTACAACTTCAATATCGGTGACGCGTTTTCCTACATTCGTGTAGAACACGTCTACGAAGATGAGGTTCAAGTCGTTGACAATATTGACCCTTCTATCGCCTCCCGCGAGATTAATATGTTCAACGCCAGCTTTGGTATGACCTTCAGCAACGGTGTAGAGCTCAATCTCTGGGGTCGTAACCTGAACGGTGACGAGTACCTGCTGTCGGCGTTTAACTCTGTAGCGCAAGCGGGAAGCCTCAGCGGTTATCCCAACCAGCCACGTACCTACGGAGCCACTCTGAAGTACAGCTTTGAGTAAAGCAAAGCCCTTGGGCTAGAACGAAAAAGGCGCTCAATTGAGCGCCTTTTTTTATGCTCTCGGTTTGCGGATCTTCAGATTCGCGCTACCGAGGGGCAGTAGTTCCTCATACAAGAGCTTGGTTTTTTGGGTCCATGATGGCAGCCTTGGCCTTCTCCATATCTACAGCGCCCGCTGCTTTTTCCATATCAACGGCTTCGGCAGCCTTCTTGTAATCAACGCCGTCGGTGCTTACGGCTTCCTTGGCTTTTTCCATATCAACAGAGTCGGGAGCTTTTTCTGTATCCACTGCTTCCATCAGTTTGTTCATGTCCTGAGCGTAGGCAGTGGAGATGAAGAGCAGCGCTGCCACCGCGATGGAGGTAAGTAACGTTTTCATAATGAAGTCCTGGAATTGAATCGTATCGGGTTTTAAGTTGTGAATCGTAATTGGCTTGTAAGCTCTCGGCCCTGTAAACATAGTACTGTTTTCGGGCTTTTGTGTAGACGCCTATTGCTCTGTGTAGTCCCGCGCAATCTGTCCTTTTGACACAACCATGCGTATTTTTCGGGTGTGGCGTATGTCTTCAAGAGGGTTTGCCTCAAGTAACAACAAATCCGCCTGATAGTCAGCTGCGACACGCCCGGTAAGCGCCTCCAAACCGAAAAACCTTGCAGGGACTAGCGTTGCGGCGGCGAGTGCGGAGCGCTCACTTAAGCCGGCTTCTACCATCACCTCAAGTTCTCGGTGGAGGCTGTAGCCTGGTATGCCCCATCCAATGGGGGTATCCGTGCCCGCTCCAATGGCAATGCCCCGGGCCGCTAGGCGAGGAATCATGCCCAAGGTCCATTCTCCCAGGAGTCGGTAATTGTCCGGGTCCATAAGCGTCGAGGCGTTGCCCCAGTCGCTACTCACAGCGTCCGGAAGCTCATTGAGGGCAGGTAACCAGTCCGGCGCGGCAAACGGTGGGTATTGGGTCATGGCGTTTAATCGCGCTGTGGGTACCTGAATAGTTCCTGTGAGGCTATCGAGCACTCGCTCACAACGATCGGGACTTTCGTTCTGAATGGCTTTGTCCCGTTGAGCACGATGGATGCTGCTTCGCAGGCCCATGCCATCGCGACCTTGCTCTCGACCCGCGGCGAGAAGCCGCCGTCGTTCCTCAAGTAAGGCCTCGGCGTTTTCCGCACAATCCATTTCTATGTTGCGCAGGTGTTCCATGGACTGGACTTGCGGTCCTGCGTCCGAGGCGAGCATCGAAAGAGGAACATGGGCTGCGATGGGAAGTTTCAGCTCTGATGCCTCCTCGACAAAGGCCCCAAACACTTCCGGGGAAACCATTTCGTAGATCTTGATGAAGTCCACACCAGACGCGTGTAGAGCTTGAACCTGTGTTCGAGCGTCTTCTGCGGTTACGGTGCTTTGGCCTATGCCGGCAGTGTCGGTGCCGCCGTAAACGACGGGGGAGCCATCCAGCAGCGGTCCTGCAAAGAAGACGCGGGGAGCCTGAGCTGCGCTTCGATAGTGAGACTGAATAATGGGAAGTAAGCGCTTAAGATTCCCCCCCGTATCCCGGACGCTGGTAATGCCATAGTCCAGAAACAGCTCAGGCATGAGGTCCACAAATCGCGGGTCATAGCTCAGGTGCACGTGCATGTCCCAGAGTCCGGGCGACAAGAACTGCCCCGTTCCATCGATTACCGTAGCGGAGGCAGGGACGTCGAGCTTTGGCCCCATTGCCGCTATGCGACCATCAAGGATAAATATGTCCTGGGTTTTCATGGTGCCGCTGTGCGCGTCGACGGGCGTGACATTGCGAATGAGGAGCGAGGTGGCAGCTTGCGACGGCGACGAGATTCCCCAAAGCCCTGTGACCATGAGAAGCAATGCGATGAACAACGGAAAGAGGGGGGAGCGAGAGCTCACCCGGTGTAGCGTGTGCACGCTATAGTGCATATGACTGCCCTCAGGTTGGAGACCTCAACTATGCAACGCAGATCCTTACAAGTACACCGCGAGCTTGCGCGCTCCCCTTGGGCGAGCTTACTCATGCCCGTGATCCTCGCGGGTTTACTGAGTCCGAGTTGTCTGGTGTCTGCCGACAGTCAGGGACAGAATGTGTTGGTGGTGTATGTTGACGATCTGGGTTATGGCGACACGGGCGCCTATGGCCACAGCGTTGTAAAGACACCGAACATTGACCGCCTAGCTGCTGAGGGCCTTCGCTTTACGCAGTTCTACGCGCCGTCCGCCCTGTGCTCCCCCTCCCGCGCTGGCCTACTCACGGGTCGTACGCCTTATCGCACAGGTGTGGAGAGCTGGATACCTGATGATGCCCAGATTGCCCTTGGAAGCAATGAAACAACGCTTGCGGATCTCGCGAAGCAACGGGGCTATCGCACAGCGGTCATTGGAAAGTGGCATCTCAACGGGGGCCTTCACATGGACGACGTGCCACAGCCCCGAGACTTCGGATTTGATTACCAATACGGGCTGGCGGCGTGGGTTAAGAATGCGGCGGTGCACGATGCGAAGGAGAGGCCCCGGCGCGGCCCCATGTATCCGGACAATATGTATCGCAATAACAAGGCAGTGGGGGAGACGCAAAAGTACAGCGCTGAACTGGTGAGCGACGAGGCGATTCAGTGGCTTGGGGATGCGTCGAAACCGTTTTTCCTGTTGCTGACCTACAGCGAAGTGCATACCCCCATCGCATCACCTCCCGAGTACCTCGAGCAATATCAAGCGCATCTAAGTGCCGAAGCAAAGGAGAATCCGTTGCTTTACTATTTTGATTGGCGTAATCGCCCCTGGAGGGGGCGCGGTGAATACTATGCCAACATCAGCTATCTGGATGCGCAGCTTGGACGCGTGATCGAGCATCTTAGGGAAGCCGAGGTATTGGACGACACCCTGATCATTTTCAGCAGTGACAACGGCCCCGTAACGGATTCCGCTTTGACGCCCTGGGAGCTGGGTATGGCCGGCGAAACCAGCGGATTACGCGGAAAAAAGCGGTTTCTGTTTGAAGGCGGGATTCGTGTGCCCGGCATTATTCGCTATCCCCGTCGTATTCAGGCCGGTCGTGTCGAGAACCATCCCGTAACGGCATTGGACGTGTTTCCTACCCTTGCCGAATGGTTGGAGGTGACTCCCGATAAGGGCGTTCCCCTTGATGGGGAGTCTTTGTGGCCGCTGATCGACGGCGAGGGTTTCGAACGCACCAAAGCCCTTTACTGGTCCATTCCAACGCCCGATGGCATGGAGTTCGCTGTGCGAGATGGTGACTGGAAAATGATTCTCGATGACAACGGTACGCCTCATCAACTGTTCGATCTGGTGAATGATTGGTACGAAGTGAATAATCGTCTGGGGTCAGAGCCTGAAATACGGGACAGGCTTCTTGAGACGTATCAGTCCCGTCGCGCGGGCGTCGAAAATGATCCACTGGCGCGAAAGAGGCATGCTCTCCAGCGCCAGGATAGTCCATAGGTGTAGTCTGAAAGGGCGCTACCAGGCGATGCCGTAATCGTCGCCGTAGTCGCTGGCTCCTGCCTGGAAGGTTCCCTGTTTCGGATCGATCAGGATCGCTGTGATGGGGCTATAGGTCTTGTCCACAACTCCCACGTCGTAGCCCATCGCTTTTAGCCGATCCCGCGTGTAGGGCGGCAGCTGGCGCGTCACTTCCAAGCGTCCGGGTTCACTCACGTGAGCGCCAAATGAACTTTGCATCTGATAGCTGGTGATATTGTGTGCCTCTGCCGCTTGCTGCACGTTCATATCGAACTCCACAACATTCAGGAAGAACTGCAGAAGGTTCTGATCTTGCGTGTCGCCGCCTTGAACCGAAAACGCCATGATGGGATCGCCGTCTTTCAGCGCCAAGCTGGGCGTTAGTGTGGCGCGGGGACGCTTGCCGGGGGCCACGACATTGAAGGGGTTGATACGCTCATCCAGCACAAAGCTCTGCATGCGCTGACTGAGACCGATACCACTATCGCCGGCAATAAATGCTGGGATCCATCCGCCGGATGGCGTCACAGACACCACCCAGCCGTCGGCGTCCGCTGCTTGTATTGAGGTGGTGCCCGCAATAAAACCCTCGTCGTGATTGAGGCTGGCCTGCTGAAATCCGTCGGAGCCATCCGCATTGGCCGCTGGAGGGATGGGTGACCACTCCTTTAGCAGCTTGCTAAAGGGGTTTTTGTCTCCCTGGAATGGGTAGGGGTCGCCCGGTCTGGCACCAGTATCGTTCATGTCAGGATTGATCAATGCACGGCGCTTTGCCGCATAGTCCTTACTGAGCAGGCCTTCGATGGGTTCCGCCGGCGGGAAGTACGGGTCGCCGTAGTAGAAGTCCCGATCGGCAAAGGCAAGATTCATCGTTTGATAGAGCGTATGAATATAGTTTGCACTGTTGTACCCCATGCCTTTGAGGTCGAAAGGCTCGAGAATATTGAGAGCCTGAAGCATCGCCGGTCCCTGCACCCAGGTGGTGAGCTTGTAGACGTCAATGCCCTTGTAATTGGTGCTCACGGGTTCTTCGATGTGCACTTCCCAATTGGCTAAGTCGTCCTCGGTAAACAAGCCACCTTGTTCCCGGGTCGCGCTGACAATCTCTTTAGCGATATCACCGCGATAAAAGCGCTCATAAGCGGCGTAAATGGCTTCCTTACGGGACTTTCCGGCAGCCAGGGCTTCGGCTTCGGTGTCCACCAGTTTTTGCAAGGTGGCCAGGAGTTCCAGTTGTTGGAAGATCTCGCCGTCCTCCGGCGCGGCGCGTTTATCCGGATCGCTATCATCTAGGTGAGGCAGGAAAACGCGTTTGGAATCCGGCCACTGGGCGATAATGTCTCGGCGACGCTCGATGTTATCTGCCTGCACGCCTTCGATAGGGTAGCCCTCGGCCATTTGCATTGAGGGTGCCAGTACCTCAGCGAGGCTCAAGCTGCCGTACTCGGCTAGCATCACCATTAAGCCCCCCGGTGTGCCCGGGGTGACTGCCGCCAGAGGGCCATACTCGGGCGGGTAGATCATGCCCTGATCACGAAAGAACTCAGGCGTCGCACCCGTAGGGGCAACACCTAGGGCATTGATACCGATAACCTTGCCTGTGTTCGGGTTGTAGATGAGCGCCTGCGTCTCGCCGCCCCAACCCAGGGTATCCCACATGGTTGATGTCGCTCCGAGCATTGCACAGGCTGCGTCGATGGCGTTGCCACCCTGGGCAAACATCATGGCGCCGGCACTGGCTGCCAATGGCTTGCCGGTGACCGCAGCCCAGTGTCGACCGTGGAGCACAGGTTTTGCGGTGCTTTGAGCGGAGGCGGGTGTTACCGCTGTGACGGCGATCCCCAGACATAGGAGCAGTGTTGTGGCCCACTGGCGCAATGCTGGGGGTTGGGCTGTGTCAAAAGAGGGAGCGGATCTATGAGTCAAAATGTGTCTCCATCGGGTTTATCAAAAATACAGTATACGGGCCTACGTGGACTGATGTGTTTGCGGATCAGTTCCGCTCTGGTCCGAAGGCGGAATTGCGAGATCCGAACCATCACGATTGGCCCGGTAATGCGGTGAGAGTATTTCGATACTTTCTTTACGGAAATTGTCCTGGATGTGTGCGTGCATCTCCGAAGCGATTTGCAGCTTCTGGGAAGGATTACGTATGTAAGCATTGAGCTCGTAGGCGACATAATTGTCATCAAGGCTGGTCTGCAGGACAAAGGGAGCGGGGTCGTCCAGAACCTGCTTGGTTGCGACGGCGGCGTCGCAGAGTAGTTGATGCACACGTGGCCACGGGACGTCGTATCCAATAGTCACCGTGGTATGGAGCAGAACGCCAGCTTCTTTGGCCTGGGCGCTGAAGTTCACGATGTGGTTGTTCATCACCATCGCATTGGGGACAGACACTTCCTCGTTCTTGGGTGTGCGAATGCGGGTCACAAACGCACTGCGCTCAATCACATCGCCCTCGGTATCCGCGATACGTACGCGATCACCAATTTTAAATCCCCGGGTGTAGGTAATCACTATTCCTGACATCACGTTTGCCACCGCCGAGGTGGACCCCAGAGAAACCAGTACACCAAAGAATATCGAAAGCCCCTGAAAAGCCGGACTACTCGAACCGGGGAGATAGGGAAATACGATAACCAGGGTGAGTGCGATGATCAGCAGGCGAGACAGGCCAAAGCTCGTCTCCGCCCAGTCAGGATAGAAACCGGGCAAGGTGATCCGCTCGAGGCGAATACCATCGAAAACTCCCCGGGTCGCGCGAATCACCAGTCTGGAAATAACAACAATAATGCCGATGATGAAGAGGTTGGGAAGATAGTTGATAACCCCGGCAACAATGAGCGCCCCCTGGGTGAACACGAAGCCGATGGCACTTACAGCGACATCTCGTGTCCAGGCGAATTGAGTAAATACGAGGTTGAGCCAGCTGATGAAGAGCACTGCGCGCAGCAACTGCCATAGACCGTTGACCAAACTGTGCAGTGCCCTTGCAAGTTCCCTCTCCGTAAAGATCTGCTGATCCTGCACCGTGAGCGCGCGGGCACCGGAACCATCCGCATCAATCCAGCGATGGATGCCTTTGCGCCAGCGCTCGAGCAGGCGCCATAGCAGCCAAACTAAAAAGGATACAAGGAGCAGAGCACTGGCTCGAGATGCCATGTCTACCCAAAAGGCATTACCCATCCACTGGGCGAGCCAGAGTTCTAGCGCTTCGAGACTTCGGTTCATAAATTTTAACTGTTATGCGGCTTATGGTCCTTAGGATGCGCGATGCCTGCTCTGATGGCAATTCCTGAAAGCTAAGCTATTTATCGAGGTTGCTGCAGAGTTGATCCTGCTTGCCTCAACTCTCCGAGCTTTCTAGTATCGGAGGGATGACAGAACACAGCGCCCCCGACACGCGAAAAATTATCCATGTGGATATGGACGCTTTTTACGCGAGTGTCGAGCAGCGTGATGATCCGTCACTGCGCGGCAAGCCTCTCGCCGTGGGGGGGTCTGCAAAGCGAGGTGTGGTGGCTGCTGCCAGTTATGAGGCCCGCAAGTTCGGGGTTAAGTCGGCGATGCCGGGCGTCACCGCGAGGCGACGCTGCCCCCAATTACTCTTTGTTAAGCCTCGCTTTGAGGTCTACCGCGCTGTCTCTCGGCAGTTGCACCTTATTTTTGCCCGCTATACCGACTTTATTGAGCCTTTGTCTCTGGATGAGGCCTATTTGGATGTTACTGCTGATATCGCGGGCATAGGCAGTGCTACCGCAATTGCTGAGGCGATCCGCGGGGATATTCGCACCGAGCTGCAGTTAACCGCCAGTGCTGGCGTTAGCTACAACAAGTTTATTGCCAAGGTGGCCTCAGATCAGAACAAACCTGATGGCGTGTTCGTTGTAAGACCGACGGAGGGTGCCGATTTTGTGGCGGGCTTACCCGCACGACGGTTTTACGGGGTAGGCCCGAGAACAGCAGAACGTATGTCGGCGTTGGGTATTCAAACGGGAGCAGACATCCGTGCCCAGTCGTTGATCTTTCTTGAACAGCACTTTGGTAAGTCCGCGCAGTATTTGTATCGAGCCAGTCGCGGTGAGGATTACCGTGCTGTAAGGCCCGACCGGGAAAGAAAGTCCATTGGCGGAGAGCGTACTTATGCAGAGGACCTTACTGCTGATAGTGATTTGCGCGACGCTCTGGAGCACATCGTCGATATCGTGTGGGAGCGTATCGCAGCTAATCAGGCGCGGGGCCGCACTGTCACCCTCAAAGTGAAGTACGCGGACTTTCAGCAGATAACCCGGGCGCGTTCCGTTAGTCCCGCGGTAGATTCTCGCGAGGGTTTTGAACAACTCTCTCGTGAACTACTCAACGCCTTGCTGCCGGTGGTCAAGGGCGTGCGTTTACTGGGGCTTACCTTATCGACCCTTGAACCCGCCGAAGAGCTGTCACGGCACGAGGGCGAAGGCATAGCGGAGCCAAGACCGGTGCAGGAATCTCTCGCGTTTTGACACTGATCATGTCGGCGCTAAAGACTGTGACTTATACTGGGGCGCTATCAGGCACGGTAATTGCTGATTGATGTTTGCTGTTAACTACACATGCTTAAGTGCTATGGCGTCGCTTTACAGTCAGTGAGCCTAAAAAGCTCGTCTCAAACGCTCGGCTCGCTGATGCACGGAATGCTTCCTCAGCTATTTAAGCGGACTGGCCTTGCGGGAGTCGCTCAATGCGACGGCCTGATGAATTAGCCCACGATTAAGGATAAGACATGAACAACCCCGTAAGACCTGTTCTGCTCGGTACTTTGCTGATGGTTTTGGGCGCCGCACCGTCGATAGCCGACGAAGAAGTGCCTGAACTTCCAAGCGAACTACAGACGACCCTCGACGCGCTGTCCGCTGAAAAGCGCGAGTATCTGTTGGAGGAGGGTGAGGGTTTTGTAGGAACCTGGGAAAAGCTGTTTGTGCGCTTGCGCGGGAAAAGCGCTGAAGAAGTCGAGGCCTTTGTCGACGCCATGCAATACCTCGAGAACGCAAGTAAGTTTAATCCCGAGACGGATATGGCCTCGATTCCATTAAACACCGAGATCGAGGACTTTAATGGCTGGAAGTTGATGAACCCCAAGGCCCTCGCAACCCAGCGCGAGCCCGGGCCAATTTATCTGAGTTACTACGCTCGGGGCGGGCGCAGTGGGGTACAGACCTTTGCAGGCGCTCCCGTCGCTATTTATCCCGAGGATTTAGTCGCCGGAGATGTTGAAGTGGCCATCGTCGGCGCGCCCCTTGATATGGGGACTTACTACCGCGGTCAACGGTTTGGGCCTCAGGCCATGCGCACGGGTTACTACCAGGGCGGTAATGACATGGCGACCATGGTCAATCCCAGCAAAGTTCTCAGTATTGTGGACTATGGGGACATTGCCATCGACAACATGAGCAGCGAAATCAGTGTCCATCACGTCAGGGAGCGCGTTGCCGAGATAGCTGCGACGGGCGCAATACCGTTTATCGTGGGGGGCGATCACTCCCTTGAGTATCCGGACATCGCCGGCCTTGCCGATGTCCACGGCAAGGGCAGCTTCGGTGTGGTGCACTTTGATTCTCATTTTGACGCGGGTAAAGGACAGGCGCATTACATTACCCATGGCCAGCCCGTGTATCGTGCGATCAAAGAAGGGCATGTGAAGGCCGAGAACTTTATACAGGTCGGCTTGCGTGGCCCCTGGCCCGGCGAATGGGGTTTTGAGTGGATGCGCAACAACGGTATGCGCTATCACCCCATGGCCGAGGTCGAGAAGAAGGGCTGGAAGCGGGTGATGGAGGATGCCCTTCGCGAGGCCAGAGAGGGTACCGAGAAGTTGTTCATATCCTTTGACGTCGATGTGCTGGATCCCGCTTTTGTGCCGGGTACTGGCACACCGGTCCCCGGTGGTTTAACTATGCGCGAGGCGATCCCTATCGTGCGGGCACTGTGTACCGAGAGTGAAATGATCGGCTTTGAAATCGTCGAGCTCGATCCGCTGCTGGACAACACTTACCGCTCGGCTCTCAATGCCAACTACATCATGCACGCCTGCCTCACGGGTATCGCCATGCGCAAAACGGGCATCACTGACGGGTCGTATATGTCGGAGTTGTCCACCGAAGATAAACAGCCTAGGGCCGGGAAAAGAGGTCTCAAGGAAGGCGACGCCGAAGAGATCGATCCCCAATACGGTCGTCCCAAGCGCTAAGTAGTTCGAAAACTGCTCGCGCGGTGAATATTCTTTGAGTGATTCAAGCCGCGTGAGGCGGTTGATCCTGGATCCGGTGCTGATATTTTTTGCGCTGGGTGGAATGCTCTTTGTGGCGTACGCCATGCTTGATCGAGAGTCCACGACTGCTGTCGTGCTTAGCGAAGGCTCTCGCGCCTTGCTGATATCTGAGTGGGAAATGCTTACTGGGCGATCGGCGGAACCCAGTGACGTAGCGCGCATTGTGAATGACTATTATCAGCGCGAGCTTCTCTTTCGTGAGGGCCTTGCCGCAGAGCTTTACCTCAGTGATCCCAGCGTTCGAGAGCTGATTATCGAATTGATGCAGCAGCGAGTCGTGGGTGAGATTGTCGAGCCATCAGCAAAAGATCTCGTGAATTTCTACACAGACAACATTGAGCGCTACTACAGCGAAGCCACCATAAGCTTTAGTCAAAAGCTGTTCCCAACAGAGCCTCAGGATCCTAGGGGGCAGCTGGCGACAATGAACAGCGCTGCAGCAGAATCGGGTGTTGAACCCTGGCAGGGCAAAGATTTTCCCCGCTATGGCATCAGCATGGTCCGGGGGCTGTTTGGACAGCCCATACTAGAGACTCTACAGCGCGTCCCAGTGGGAGATTGGCAAGGGCCTTATGAAACCAGGCAGGGCTGGCACTATTTCCGTGTAGAGGAGCGGCAGGCACCAGTGCTGTTGCCCTTCGAGCGCGTACGAGGCCAGGTACTTGCGGATTATCAGGCGGCGGCCGTAGCAGAGGCCGTTGCTCAGTTTGCGCGGACGCAGGAACCGCGTTACCCCCTTGAGATTTCACCCTAAGATCCTTGTGCTTTGCCGAATAGCGATGCGCAATTATGGTGCGGGATTGCGAAGCTGTGCCAGATGATGGTGCAAGCTACGAAGGTTTTTTCTTTAATCCCTTGGCACTGCAATCAAGATTAGTGGCTCGGGTCTTGCACTGCCTTGAGGATACGCCGCTTATCTCACGGAGTCACTGTTAATGAATTTGTTTCTAAGAAGCCTAACCACCGGTCTGCTTTTGTGCCTGGTCTCCATTGGCGCTCGCAGCCAGAATCCGGAGCCAATCCGTGTCGGTGTCCTTCACTCCTTGTCCGGCACGATGGCGATTAGTGAGACGACGCTCAAAGATACCGTGTTGATGCTCGTGGAGCAGCAAAATGCAAAAGGAGGACTATTAGGCCGACCTTTGGAAGCAGTCGTCGTGGACCCCGCATCTGATTGGCCGCTCTTTGCCGAGAAAGCGCGGGAGCTGTTGGTGCGGGAGAAGGTCGATGTGGTGTTCGGTTGCTGGACCTCGGTGTCACGTAAGTCGGTACTGCCAGTGTTCGAAGAATTGAATGGCTTACTTTTCTATCCCGTGCAGTATGAGGGCGAAGAATCCTCCAAAAATGTGTTTTACACCGGAGCCGCACCAAATCAGCAGGCGATACCCGCTGTGGACTACCTGATGTCTCAGGGCGTAAAGCGCTGGGTCCTCGCGGGCACGGACTATGTGTATCCGCGCACGACCAACAAAATTCTTCAGGCTTATCTTCAGCAAAAAGGCGTAGCTGAGGACGACATTCTCGTTAACTACACGCCGTTTGGACATTCCGATTGGCAAAGCATCGTGGCTCAGATCAAGCGGTTTGGCAGCACCGGCGCGAAAACCACGGTGGTGTCGACGGTCAATGGCGATGCTAATGTTCCTTTCTATAAGGAGTTAGCGAACCAGGGTGTGAGCGCGACGGATATACCGGTCATCGCGTTTTCTGTGGGTGAAGAAGAGTTGTCAGGTATTGATACCGGGCCGCTGGTTGGTCATCTCGCTGCGTGGAATTACTTCATGAGCGTTGAAGATGACGCCAACTTTGATTTTATTGACGAGTGGCTGGCGTTCATTGGCGATGACAATCGCGTGACCAACGACCCCATGGAGGCCCATTACATCGGCTTTAATATGTGGGCTAAAGCTGTAGAAGCCGCAGGGAGTACGGAGTCAAATGCCGTACAGGATGCTATTGTCGGGATCAGCGTGCCCAATCTGTCGGGCGGCGTGGCTACCATGCAAGCCAACCACCACATTACGAAACCGGTGTTGATTGGAGAGATACTCGATGATGGCCAGTTCCAGGTTGTTTTCGAAACTCCGGAGACTCTCGCAGGAGATGCCTGGTCTGATTACTTGCCCGGCTCTAAAGATCTGGTCGCAGACTGGACGGCACCTTTACGTTGCGGCAATTACCAACAAGCGGAGAAGAGGTGCCTGTCGGACAGCGGCGAGTAATGGGCCAATATTAAGG
Source organism: Congregibacter sp. (assembly GCF_965662665.1). NCBI lineage: Bacteria > Pseudomonadati > Pseudomonadota > Gammaproteobacteria > Cellvibrionales > Halieaceae > Congregibacter > Congregibacter sp. The sequence continues at coordinate 12,880 of NZ_CBFIIF010000028.1, forward strand.
CATTCATCGTTAGTCCACGTTCCAAGCAAGCCTTAATTTCATGCTAGTGCTGCGTTCGCTGTTTCTGTGCCTGTTGCTCATATCGCCCGTGCAGGCGGCTGAGTCGTTGCGTGAGTGGGTGAATGCACTGGGGTCTGCGGACTCAGCGCAAAAGCTTCAACTGCTCGAAAAAATTGCCGCCAGCGGCGACGAAAACACGGACCTAGTGCTCGACGCGGTCACTAGAGGCGCCCTGTATCTTGATCGTCGTAATGCCTCAGTGGTGCTTGCCCAACGCGAGGGCGCCAGGTATCTCCTGAGTGATGTGCTCACCGGTGAAGCCCTTGGCAATGCCGGACGCCGTGACGTCCGACGTGTTTCTATTGATAACAGTCTGCGTTCGCAGCTCCAGAGCCTGCGTTCCATTGCGCAGTTGTCGGCAGAAGATGACGAGCAACGTGCTACGGCAATCGCGGAGATTCTCGCCGCGCCGACAACTGCTGCACTGGACGCATTGGCCATGCGTCAGCCCCTTGAACCTCTGCCCGAACTACAAGATCAGATTGCCATCGGCCTGGCTTTGCAATCCCTGTCTGAGGGTGACGAATCGCAGATACGCGCGGCGCTGGCAACGCTAAAGGGTCGCGTAGATCCGATTGTGCGCTCAGCACTGCTGGATTTAGAGACTCGGGCGGGGGTTCCTCCAGCGATTCGTGACGAAGCACAAGCGCTACTGGCGCTCGCAGAAAATCGTTTACGGTGGCTTAGTCGTCTTGAGTCGCTGTTTTTCGGACTCAGTCTGGGATCGGTGTTGCTCTTGTCCGCGGTCGGTCTGGCCATCACCTTTGGTGTGATGGGCGTGATTAACATGGCGCATGGTGAGTTAATCATGCTGGGCGCCTACACGACCTGGGTGCTTCAGCAGTTACTTCCGGCCCAGCCTGGTATTGCATTGCTGCTGGCAATACCGGCGGCGTTTTTAGTTTCAGCATTGGTGGGACTTGTCATTGAGCGGGGCGTTATTCGATTTCTTTACGGACGACCTCTGGAAACACTGCTGGCTACCTTTGGTATCAGCCTGATTCTTCAGCAGGCGGTTCGATCTATATTCTCTCCACTGAACCGCTCTGTTCTTACACCAGACTGGTTGAGTGGTGCCTGGGAGGTGACACAGGGCTTGTCGCTGACCTACAACCGCATGGCGATACTGCTGTTCTCTCTTTTGGTCTTTGGGGGATTACTCGCCTTGATGCGTTACACGCGTCTGGGCTTACAGGTAAGAGCGGTGGCACAAAATCGCGCCATGGCTCGCGCCCTGGGAGTGCGTAGCGCCAGAGTGGATGCTCTGACGTTTGCCCTTGGATCCGGCGTGGCCGGTGTGGCCGGCGTCGCGCTGTCTCAACTGACAAATGTCGGCCCCAATCTGGGCCAGTCTTACATCATTGATTCGTTTTTGGTAGTGGTGTTTGGCGGTGTAGGCAATCTCTGGGGCACGCTCGTGGCGGCGTTCTCCCTCGGTGTTGCGAATAAGCTGATAGAGCCAGCGGCAGGCGCTGTGCTGGCTAAGATACTGCTACTGGTGTTTTTGATTTTGTTTCTCCAGCGTCGACCGCAGGGTCTTTTTCCTCGCACGGGCCGTGAGGATAGTCACTGATGCTGACTCGAGCTCTGCGCGAGCAAGAACGTGCCTATCCTCTTACGGTGGCTTTGCTGATCTGTCTCGCAGTTTTTGTGCCGGCGTCGAATCTGCTGTTGCCGCAGGAGTCCATGTTTGCACTGTCCAGTTACAGCGTCTCGCTGCTGGGTAAGTATCTTTGCTATGCATTGCTTGCGCTGGCTTTGGATCTTGTATGGGGCTATGCAGGTTTACTGAGTCTGGGTCACGGGGCGTTCTTTGCCTTGGGCGGCTATGCCATGGGTATGTATCTCATGCGGCAAATTGGCAGTCGGGGTGTTTATGGCGATCCCGAACTGCCCGACTTCATGGTGTTCCTCGATTGGCAGGAGCTACCCTGGTATTGGATGGGTTTCGATAGCTTTCCCTTTGCCATGCTAATGGCCTTGTTGGTGCCTGGTCTGCTCGCGCTGCTGTTCGGGTGGCTGGCTTTTCGATCCCGGGTTAGTGGCGTTTATTTTTCGATCATGACCCAGGCTATGACCTTTGCATTGATGCTGGCGTTTTTTCGCAATGAGATGGGATTTGGGGGTAACAACGGGCTCACTGATTTTAAAGAGATTCTGGGGTTCGAGTTGCAGTCCGACGTTCTCCGATGCGGCTTGTTTGAGGCGACTGCCTTACTACTCCTGGCGAGTTATCTGGGATGTCGCTGGATGCTCAACACGCGTTTTGGCAGCGTGGTTGTAGCGCTCCGTGATGGAGAATCCCGGGTGCGTTTTCTTGGGTACTCCGTAGCGAGCTATAAACTCGTGGTATTTGTGATCTCCGCAATGCTGGCAGGCCTGGCGGGCGCCCTCTATGTGCCGCAGGTTGGCATCATCAACCCCGGAGAGTTTCAACCACTGAACTCCATTGAGATTGCTATTTGGGTGGCGGTCGGGGGCAGGGGAACACTTCATGGCGCCATGCTTGGCGCGGTGATCATAGCCGCTGCAGAAACCCTGCTCACGGCTCAATTGCCAGAGCTCTGGCTGTTTGCCCTGGGCGCCTTATTTTTGCTGGTTACCTTGCTTTTGCCTCAAGGGGTCGCGGGGCTGTTGGCGGGACGTCGCGGTGAGTGAGGCTATTGATACACGCCATGGCGTTGTTCTCTACCTTGAGGACGTGAGTGTCAGCTTTTCGGGCTACAAGGCACTCGATGGATTAACCTTAGCTGTGGATCGTGGTGAGCTGCGTTGCCTCATTGGCCCTAACGGAGCCGGTAAAACCACGCTTATGGATGTCATTACGGGTAAAACCCGACCTGACACAGGATCCGCCTTTCTGGGGCAGGATATCAACCTCCTTGAGCATGACGAAGCGACGATTGCGCGTCTTGGAGTTGGGCGTAAGTTTCAGAAACCGTCGGTGTTTCCCAGGCAAACTGTGCGCGAGAATCTTGCATTGGCCGTGCGGGGCAATCGCGGCCCCTGGCAAGCTTTGCGCTATCGCGCGACGAGCGAAGACGAAGACAGGATAGCGTCGTTGCTCGAGACCACGTCACTGGGTACTGAGTCTCAGGCTATGGCGGGCGGTCTGTCTCACGGCCAAAAGCAGTGGTTGGAAATCGGCATGCTGCTTGCCCAGGAACCTTCACTCCTGCTAGTCGACGAACCTGTAGCCGGAATGACGCAGCAGGAATCGGAGCGCACGGCTGAGTTACTGCAATCTCTGGTTCCTGAGCGCTCAGTGGTTGTTGTGGAGCACGACATGGTGTTTGTTCGCTCCATAGCGCGAAAAGTGACGGTGCTTCATGAGGGAGCAGTGCTCATGGAGGGCAGTATTGATGAGGTCCAGTCAGATGCTCGTGTGCGCGAAGTCTATTTGGGCGAAGCATGCTAAGCATTCAGGGCCTTAACCAGTATTACGGCGCGAGTCACACGTTGCGGGACGTGGAGCTGAGTGTCGACAGTGAGCGAATCTTTTGCCTCATGGGGCGCAACGGCGTCGGTAAAACAACGCTGCTCAATACCTTGTTGGGATTACTACCTGCCCGCAGTGGAGAAATCACCTTCGAAGGTGAGTCTGTTTTCAAGCTGCCAACAGAAGATCGCGTTACTCGCGGTATCGCCTATGTACCTCAGGGACGGATGATTTTTCCCGACCTGTCGGTAGTTGAGAATTTGCGCCTGGCGCTGGCGGGGCGCAAGGATCGCGATGCTCAGATACCGGAGCAGGTGTATGAGTTCTTCCCGGTGCTCGCAGAGATGGCTGATCGTCGCGGTGGGGATTTGTCCGGCGGCCAGCAACAGCAGCTCGCAATTGGACGAGCGCTGGTACTTCAGCCCCGCATCCTGATTTTGGACGAGCCCTGCGAGGGTATTCAGCCCAATATTGTTCAGCTAATCGGCGATGTTATTCAGCGCTTGCGCTCAGAGCAGGAGATCAGTGTGTTGCTGGTAGAGCAAAAGCTGCCCTTTGCCCGTGCGGTAGCCGATGACTTTGCGATTATGGATCGCGGCAAGATCGTAGCGGGGGGTGCTATGGATCAGCTTTCCGAGGCGTTGGCGGCTGAATACCTCACAGTTTGACCGGATACTTTGTGTAAACCTTAAGTCGTTAGAACTAAACGGCCAGCAGATCCCATGGCGAGAGCTGCTGGCCTATAATGAGACTTTTTGGACACTCAATCATGGACGACGACAAAAGCCGCCAGGCCGCAAGGGACGCTGCGCTGCGCTATCACGCCTATCCCAAGCCGGGAAAGCTGGAGATTCGTGCGACCAAGCCTCTGGCCAATGGGCAGGATCTTGCCAGGGCTTACTCCCCCGGTGTTGCAGAAGCCTGCCTGGAGATCGTTGAGGACGCGTCCAAGGCAGCGGATTACACGGCCCGGGGTAACCTCGTCGCAGTCGTCAGTAATGGCAGTGCGGTTTTAGGGCTGGGTAACATCGGTGGGCTCGCTGCCAAACCGGTCATGGAAGGTAAAGCGGTCCTGTTTAAGAATTTTGCCGGCATCGATTGCTTTGATATAGAGCTAAACGAGTCCGACCCCGAAAAACTCGCCGATATCGTCTGCGCTATGGAGCCCACTTTTGGCGCGATTAATCTCGAAGATATCAAAGCACCGGATTGCTTCATTGTTGAGCAACGCTGCCGCGAGCGAATGAACATTCCGGTGTTTCACGATGACCAGCATGGCACGGCGATAGTCGTTGGTGCTGCGGTTACCAATGCCTTGCACATCGCCGGCAAGCGTTTCGAAGATATAAAAATAGTATCTACAGGCGGTGGTGCGGCCGGCATCGCCTGTCTCAATATGCTTTTAAAGTTGGGCGTGAAGCGCGAGAACGTTTGGCTGTGTGACGTGCACGGCCTGGTCTACGAGGGCCGCGCCGAAGACATGAACCCACAAAAAGCGGCATTCGCGCAGGCTAGCAACCATCGGACCCTGGATGAGGTCATTGACGATGCCGATCTGTTTTTGGGCTTAAGTGCACCTAAAGTTGTCAGCGCCGAGATGGTGGGCCGAATGGCAGCTCAACCCATTGTGTTTGCCCTGGCCAACCCCGTGCCCGAGATTTTGCCTGATGAGGTTCGTGCCGTTACACCGGATGCGATCATTGCGACGGGTCGCTCGGACTATCCTAACCAGGTTAATAACGTGCTGTGCTTTCCCTTTATCTTCCGCGGTGCCCTGGATGTCGGTGCTACGGAGATTAACGATGCCATGCAGCTTGCCTGCATCGACGGCATTGCCGCACTGGCGAGGGCCACCACGAGCGCCGAGGCCGCCGAGGCCTATCAAGGAGAGCAGCTGGTCTTTGGCGTTGATTACCTGATTCCCAAGCCCTTTGATCCCCGCCTCATAGGGGTGGTCGCTAGTGCTGTGGCCGGCGCTGCAATGGACACTGGCGTGGCGACTCGCCCGGTGGAGGATATGAAGAGCTACCGAGAGAAGCTCGATGGCTCTGTCTTCCGCTCGTCTTTGATTATGCGTCCAGTGTTTGCCGCGGCCGCTCGTTCAAAGCGGCGCATCGTATTTGCAGAGGGTGAGGATGAGCGTGTGCTGCGCACCGCCCAGGCGATCATCGAGGAAATGACCGACTGTCCTATTCTTATCGGTCGCCCGGAGATCATTGCCCGTCGCTGTGAGAAAGCGGGTCTGACGATCAAACCCGGCGAGGACTTTGAGGTTGTGAACCCCGAGGATGACTCTCGTCATCGCAAGTATTGGGAAGCATATCTGCAGTTGATGGCGCGCCGCGGGGTCACGCCAGATCTGGCCAAAGTGATTATGCGGACTAACACTACCGCCATTGCCGCGATCATGGTGTATTGCGGAGACGCGGACAGCATGGTTTGCGGCAGCTTTGGACAATACCTGTGGCATCTCAATTATGTTCGTCAGATTCTTGCCTATGACGGCGCACATCCGCGCGGTGCTTTGAGCTTAATGATTACCGAGGATGAGCCGCTCTTTATTGCTGATACCCATGTGCATCCCGAACCCACACCAGAGCAGATTGCTGACACGGTGATGGCCGCAGCAAATCATGTGCGTCGCTTTGGTCTCAAACCCAATATTGCGCTGTGCTCGCACTCCGAATTTGGCAATCTGGATATTGATAGCGGGCGTCGGGTGCGTGACGCCATGGCCTTGCTCGAAGCGCGGGAGCCAGACTTTGCCTACGAGGGTGAGATGCACACCGACTCGGCTTTGGATCCTGAGTTGCGCGCGCGGATCTTTCCACACTCTCGACTGCAAGGACCGGCGAATGTACTGGTGTTTGCCTACGGTGATGCGGCTTCGGGCGTTCGTAACATACTTAAAATGCGCGGGGGGGCTTTAGAGGTCGGTCCCATTCTCATGGGTATGGGCAACCGTGCACATATTGTCACCCCGTCAATTACCGCGCGGGGTTTGCTCAATATCTCTGCTCTTGCCGGTACCGATGTGACGCACTATGGCTAGTCGGGCTTAAGGGCTTTGAGCTCAGGCTTGAGGGCTCAACGCCCGGTAGAAACGATACTGCGCGGCGATACACACGGGAACTCCGACAATGAGTCCGAGGCCCAGGGGGATACTCGCAGCGACTAGGATGATGGCGAGCACGATTACCAGCAGGGCGTAGCTCAGAAAATTTGCGTGTATAAGCTTTCGGCTGCTCTCCATCGCGGGCCAAAAGTTCTTGTTTTGATCAACAATCATCAGGTTGGTAAAGCCGTAGGCGATGGTGAGATACAGCCCGGGGAGCACCAATAAAAACAGACCGATCGCGATAAGTAGAGACATCAAAAGCGCTGCGATCACCAGCGGTAAAAAGTATTGAAACCCATCGAATAGATTGCTGATCCGGATGTCTTCTCCACGCTCTAATCGGATGATCATAATGTAGAGTCCACCGAGGAGGGGAGGGTAGATCAGCGCTCCCGCAAAGGGGATAAGACCTACTACACCGCAGATCACGGCCATCAGAATCGTTGCCCCTGACAACAGCAAGGGTTCTTTCATGTAGAGGTCCCAGCCATCTTTCAGGCAGGTGCCGATATCAGGAATAACGCGTTCATTCATAAGCAGAGGCTAGCATAGCGTGCATGTCCATGCATGAACCGCACTGATTAAACGACCGCAAAAAAAACAAGATGGCCGGCGATAGGTATCGCTTTTAGCCGTCGCCTTGCATTTTTAGACCGAAACCCATGGGGAACAACGGCGCCTGGGATAGATCGTTGGTGGACGCAGCGTCCTGCGGCCAAGCGAATGACAATCGCCCCTGAAAGTCGAAGTCACCAAACAGCATATCGGAAACGCCCTGTCCGCAAGAAAACTTTTTCCAGCGCTCTATCATCTGGATAACTGTGAGTTGCTCCCGAAGGACGTGCGCATTCATGCCTTGGCGCGGGAAGATATTTCTTTAGAAAAGTTTCTCGAAGACATCAAGTCCCGGGTGCGTAAGTATGTTGACGACAGTCGCTGGTCTGAAGAGCAGTGGGCGACCTATACCTCACGCTTCGTGTATCACCGCATAGATTTCAGCACCGCTGAAGGTTTTGCGGACTTGAGCGAACTGTTGGCGCCCGATCGGCCGGCCTTGTTTTATCTGGCAACACCACCCTCACTGTTCGGCCCTATCTGTGAGCACCTGGGAGCCACGGGATGTCTTGTCGGCGATCGACGACTGCTTCTCGAGAAACCTATTGGGCACGATCTCGAGAGTTGTCGGGCGGTGAATGACACCGTGGGCGGTTTTTTCGCAGAAGACTCCATTTATCGTGTGGATCATTATCTGGGAAAAGAAACGGTACAGAACCTCTTGGTCATGCGTTTTGGTAATCGTTTTATCAATACCCAGTGGGACCAGGGCTGCGTTGATCACGTTCAAATGACCGTGGCGGAGCCCATCGGTATCGAGGGTCGCTGGTCCTACTACGACGGCGTGGGTCAGCTCCGCGATATGGTGCAAAACCATCTCATGCAACTCCTTTGTCTGGTTGCTATGGAGCCGCCTAACTCTATGACGGCCGAGGGAATCCGCGATGAGAAGGTGAAAATCGTGCGTGCCTTGCGTCCCATCGACGAGACGAACGTACGAGATCATGCCGTGCGCGGTCAGTACGCGGCGGGGTGGCTTCGCGGAGAATCCGTGCCGGGTTATCTGGAGGAGGAGGACTGTCCCGCGCAGGATAGCCAAACGGAAACCTGTGTCGCGCTCAAAGCCTTTGTGGATAACTGGCGATGGGCGGGTGTGCCGTTCTATCTACGAACCGGTAAACGCATGCCCGAGAAGCTGACCGAAATTGTGATTACCTATAAGGCACTACCGCACAATATTTTTGCGGGAGCCGGGAGTGAGGATGTACCCAATCGCCTGGTGATTCGACTGCAGCCTAACGAAGGCATCGAAATGCAGATGGTGTCCAAGCAACACAGTCTGCGAAACAAGATGGGACTGGTCACGAAGAACCTGAATCTGGATTTTCTGGATTCATCTGAACTTGACCGGATTCCCGATGCCTACGAGCGTCTCTTTCTCGACGCCATTAATGCTGATCAATCGCTCTTCGTCGGCCGGGAAGAGATCGAAGAGTCCTGGCGCTGGTGTGATGCTCTGATAGACGCCTGGCAAAAGCGGGCGCCGACTTTGCAACCTTATCAGGCGGGCTCCTGGGGCCCCACGAAGGGGGAACTCCTCATTGAGAAGGATGGCAGGAGCTGGCATGTCTAATTATCGGTTTTTGGAATTTGCCAGCCCTGCGGCACTTGATGAGCAGATGGCCGACGATGTTGCTGGGTGGTTATCAGAGGCAATCGAAGCGCGGGGTAAAGCGAGTCTCGTACTTTCTGGCGGCAGTACGCCTAAGGGTTTTTTCCAGGTTATGGCGGGCAAGGAACTCGACTGGTCGAAAGTGACTGTAAGCCTGGCAGATGATCGCTGGGTTCCCCCTACCCATGAGGACAGCAACGATCGTTTAGTTCAAGAAAATTTGCTGCAGGGTCCCGCGAGTGCCGCGCACTTCATTCCTCTGGTGAATGAAGATGAACACCCGCGAAGTGCCGTAAAGGCTATTAGCGGCGATCTCGCGGATCTGGGCACGGTCGACATAATGATTTTGGGTATGGGAGGGGATGGGCACTTCGCGTCGCTGTTTCCCGATAGCGATACCCTCGAAGCGGGTCTCGATTTGCACAGCGGTAACACGCTGACAGCGGTGGATCCGCCGGTGGCGCCTCACGCCCGAATGAGTATGACTCTGCCACGACTATTCGATTCACGACATTTGCTGTTGCACCTGGTGGGCAGTGACAAGCGTGCCGTTCTGAACGAAGCCGTGGCAGAGAAGGACGCCACGAGGCTTCCCATCGCGGCAGTGATGGCTAGTGAGTCTCCGACACCGCAGGTGTACTGGGCGCCTTAGCGTCTCTCACGGACGCGAGCGCTTAGGCTATATCTAGAAGCTGCTCGTTAGGTCTGCCAAGAACCGCTTTGCGACCATTGATGCCGATGGGGCGCTGGATAAGGCGCGGATCGGCTGCCATGGCAGCAAACACTTCGTCATCTGATGCCGAATCCGCGAGGCCGAGTTTTGCAGCGTCCTTGTCACGCATAAACGCTCGCGGACTCACGTTGCCCATTTTTTTGGCGATGCCCCGAAGTTCTTCTTCGCTAAGCATTTCACTCTTGTTCATATACTTGCGCACCACCGGTTCGATGCCATTGTCTTGAAGAAGGGCGAGACCTTTCTTTGATGAGCCACAGCCGGTGTGATGAATCAGTGTATAGGGCATGATGTGCTTCTTGATTGGCAAAGGGGCCGCAATTATTGATCATTGTCAGGGTCAGGAAAAGCTCCTGGATAGCTGCGTACTCGTTTTTTTAGGAAGAGCCTATGAACATCATTGAATCGCCATCTTTCTCGGATATCCGCGCTGCGGCTGAGCGCCTGCGTGTTCGCGCCACGCGAACGCCACTTCTGCATAATCGGTTTCTGGATGCAGATACGGATCGCCAGATCTTCCTCAAGCCTGAAACCCTTCAGGTGAGCGGAAGTTTCAAGTTTCGTGGTGCCTACAACCGCATCGCGCAGCTGACGAAGTCAGAGCGAGAGGGAGGTGTCATTGCCTGGTCGTCCGGCAATCATGCCCAAGGTGTGGCAGCCGCCGCTAAGATCGAGTCAGTGCGCGCACGGATTGTCATGCCTGAGGATGCCCCAAAGATCAAATTGGAGAACACAAAGGCGCTGGGCGCTGAGGTTATTACTTACAATCGCTACAACGAAGATCGAGAAGCCATTAGCTACGCTCTGGCTGCAAGAGACGGAGGGGTCATTGTTCCCTCATACGACGATCCGCACATCATCGCCGGGCAGGGCACTGCGGGTCTGGAGATATTTGAGGATGCGGCACAGATGGGGCAGTCTCTTGACGCATTGCTAATTTGCTGTGGCGGGGGAGGTCTCACAGCCGGTTGCGCACTGGCAGCGGAAGCGTTGAGTCCTGCTACGGACATATTTTGTGTTGAGCCCGAATACTATGATGATCATGCACGATCTCTGAAGTCTGGTTATCGCGAGAGTGCTGACACCTCGCAGTCGTCGATTTGTGACGCTCTCCTGTCACCCACGCCCGGTGCTTTGACTTTCTCCATCAACGAGCGATTGTTAAGCGGTGGACTCGTGGTAACGGAGTCCGAGGTGAAGGCCGCCATGCGCTATGCGTTTCGTGTGCTGAAGCTGGTTGTAGAGCCTGGAGGCGCGGTTGCTTTGGCAGCACTACTATCGGGTAAATTAGATGCAAAATATAAAAAGGTCGCGGTGATGCTCAGTGGTGGTAATGTGGATCCCCTTGCCTTCGCTGAGATCCTCAAAGAGGAGGCCTAAGTATCAGGTTCTTCCAGGGAGCTGTGTGTTGTCGCAGATAAAGGTAGTGCCGTGAGTATCAGCGCATTCGATTTGTTTAAAGTCGGGATCGGTCCCTCAAGCTCGCATACCGTTGGGCCCATGGTGGCGGCGCAACGTTTTGTCTCCGATCTGGAGAATGACGGCTCGTTGGGGGCCGTGGCTCGGTTAAAGGTAGAGCTGTTTGGATCTCTGGGTGCCACCGGTGCGGGGCACGGCTCGCCCAAGGCAATCATACTGGGTCTGATGGGGGAACTCCCCGAGTCTGTGGATGTGGATAACATCGCGCAGTGTGTCGAAGAGGTTCGGGAGACAAGTGAGCTGCAATTACTGGGAGTTCACAAGGTTGCCTTCAGCTATCGCGACGATCTCGTTATGCATCGCAGCGAAACCCTCCCTTATCATGCCAATGGTATGCGCTTCAGTGCTTTTGATGCGAACTCCGATGCCCTGAGTAGCAAGGTTTTTTACTCCGTAGGCGGTGGCTTTGTACTCGATGAGGCTGCTGCATCTGGAGAAGATCTCATCGTCGATGATCCCACGGCAGTGCCTTACCCCTTTACTACGGCGGATCAGCTTCTGGAGCAGTGTCGCGAGCATGGCCTGTCCATCAGTGCGCTCATGATGGAGAACGAGAAAGCCTGGCGCAGTGAAGCCCAGATTAGAGCTGACCTGCTGGAGCTATGGTCGGTTATGGCCGCCTGTATCGAGCGAGGTTGTCGTACCGAAGGCATCATGCCCGGTGGACTTAAGGTGCGACGGCGCGCCGCGCAGCTGCATCGCCAGCTCAAGAGTCAGTCTACAGATTTCGGTGATCCCTCACTGAACACGATGGATTGGGTCACGCTCTACGCTTTAGCGGTCAATGAAGAAAACGCCGCGGGCGGTCGCATCGTCACCGCGCCTACCAATGGTGCTGCCGGAATCATTCCTGCAGTACTCAAGTACTATCTCGAACACTGTCTGGGTAGCAGCGAAGATGACATCTGTCGCTACCTGCTGACCGCCGCTGCGGTGGGTATTCTCTACAAAATAAATGCCTCAATATCCGGTGCGGAGGTCGGCTGTCAGGGGGAGGTGGGCTCTGCCTGTTCTATGGCGGCTGCAGCTCTGGCGGATGCCCTGGGAGGAACGCCAGCGCAGGTCGAAAACGCCGCGGAGATCGCCATGGAACATAATCTGGGTCTGACCTGTGATCCCATTGGTGGTCTGGTGCAGGTGCCCTGCATCGAGCGCAACGCCATGGGTGCGATTAAGGCTATCTCGGCAGCACGCATGGCGCTGCGTGGTTCCGGCGAACACTATGTGTCTCTGGATCAGGTCATCAAGACTATGCGCGACACCGGTCGTGACATGCAGGATAAGTACAAGGAAACCGCCCGCGGTGGTCTCGCCGTGAATGTGCTTGCGGTGCCGGTTAACTTTGTTGAGTGTTAGTCGCTGGGGCTAACTGTCAGGCTCGGCAACCAGCGCAAGGCCTGTGCCGTCATAGGATACGGCAAGACGGCTGAGCACCAAGCCCAGGTGAGCGAGATCCACGACTTCCTGCCACTGATCACCGCGCAAGGCGAGCACTCGCGACCCTGTCGAGCTTAGAAGTACTCCGTCCGGCGTCCAGGCGTGAAAATCTCCGCCGACGGGAAGAATGCCCAGGGTCTCAGTGCGATCCAATTCAAGATCGTACGCCTCGACTACCGTGCCATCTTCGGTGACGCGCGTGAAGCTCACAGCTTGGCGGTTCGGCACCGATTGGGGGGAGCGCCCCACTCCGGTGGCGATAGTGCGCGTTTCCTGTGTATCCAGTTTGACGAGCTGAAGGAGCGATGGCTCCTGAAGACGCCATAGCGCGACGTGCGCGGCGTCGAACCACGCGTGATAGCCCACGGGTCCGATATCGGCAAAGACAATCTCTGCGTCCGCCCCTTCGTGCGGCATTCGCCACAGACGTCCACTGGTGTTGGTCCTTGATCTTATATAGCTGATCCCGCTTTCGCTCTCGGGGATAGGCGTTGGGGAGAACTCACTTTCCAGCAGCGTTTTTGTGACGGGAGTGGAAGTTTTTGTCTCGGGATCCCAGCGCCAAATATCTGTCCGCTCGTTCTCCATTTGCACAAAGAGCAGATCTCCCATCGGTGTAAAAAAAGGTTGATTGTCGTAGCCAGGCCGGTTGGTGAGATTACGCGGTGCTACGGCACGCAGATTGTCTCCCTCCCGCACCAGGTCCAGAAGCCAGACGTCGGTTCCTTCAGGTGCCGAAGTAACCGGAGCCGGGTCCGACGCTATCGCACTGCTGGGGGAATCAACGGGTTCGTCGCTTGTGCATCCTGCGATCAGCAACAGGCTCACGAGGACGACAGGCGCAAAGGCGCGTGGTAATGCTCGAATCGGTAGGCTAAGGCTGTTGTGATGGCTCATGGACGACACTCACCTGGGGAATGGAAATCGAGAAACGGGTATTGCTGCTTCAATCGAGTATAGCCCAGCCACTTGGTGGTATGGCCGCAAAAGAAACTATTGCTCAGGCAACGCCCTGCGTGGCGTCTGAACATCACAATCAGGCACAGAGGGAAAAGCAAAAACCTGACTACATCAATGCGTCTGCAGTCCCGGCTCAGGTTTTGCTAGATGTGAGTTGGATGTGAGTTGGATGAGCGCGCAATGCCCCAAACGTAAAAACGGTGCTCTGAGGCCCGCAAAATGTAGGCTGTCACCGGATACACGTAGAGGCGCACCGCGATGCCAATCAACGCTGCGTTGAACAAAGTCAGCATCCTCGGGATTCAGCAGCTGAAGATTTAGATCGGTATCCATCAAACATTCCGGGAGTTTAACTAAAGGGGGTTGCGCGGCGCGCGGATAGGCGCTGCGAAGAAGAAACAGCAGTCCCCGGGAGTCCTCTCTGTTGTAAACCAGAAGCGATTCGAGGCCGGGCTCTGTTTCGTCGAGGTAATGAAACGCCGAGCCGGCGAGAGAGTCTCTCTCAGACTTATAAAACGTCGTCCAGCGCTCAAGAGTCGTGCGCTCCTCATCCCCCAACTCCTGCGGGTTGAGTTCCAGTCCCATGTGTCCCAGGAGCGCCACAATGCAACGTGTGGATAGCGGTAAGCTCGCTCCCGACGTCGAGGAGGGACTTGCGCCTACGTGCGTGCCCAGCAGCGCTGGTGGAAAAACGCTGCTGGCGTGTTTCATGATGGTAAAACGCTGCAGCGGATCCATGCTGTCGCTGGTCCAGATTCTGTCACTGCGCGCCAAAGCCCCGGCGTCGCTGCGTGCGCCGCCCGCTGCACAGGACTCAATGGTGATATCGGGGTGACGAGTGCGTACTTCTGTGAGCAGCCCATACCAGGCCTGGGTCATCGCCGCGGGTGAAGCGGGGCCGCCAAATCCAAGCTGTGCGTAATCCCGGTTCATGTCCCACTTAAGATAGTCGGGGTTGCAGTCCGCAATGAGACGATCAAGGCAGTCAAGAATGTGTTCTCGCACTTCGGGTAGGCACAGATTCAGGAGATATTGTCCGCGCCCCGAGACCGGCGCGTAGCTCTGCGCTCCAATGATCCAGTCGCTGTGTTCCTGCGCTACCGTCGAATCGAGGGTCAACATTTCGGGTTCTACCCACAGGCCAAACGACAAGCCGCGTCCCCGCGCGTGTGCTGCTACAGGACCCAACCCCCCCGGGTAGCGCCTGGGGCAGGGGATCCAGTCTCCCAGGCCGCAGCCAATACCTACTCGGTCTTGCATCCAGCCGTCATCCAACACAAAGCGTTCTGCGCCTAGTGCCTGGGCCGCGTCGATAAGTTCGCAACTGCTTTTGGCGTCGTGATCAAAGTAACTCGACTCCCAGCTATTGAAGTGCACCGGCCGCAGAGGGGCAGAACGTAAACGCTTGCGTTCAAGCCAGTAGCAACGAAACTGCTCGCGTAGGCCATTAATACCACTCTCGCTCAAGGCAAAAAGTGCCGCGGGGCTTTGCCACGTCTCGCCGGGGCTAAGCGTGAGCTCTCCCGCCTGGAGCGCTACGCCCGCCTGCAGGCTATGACCACCCGCTGGCGCCGGCTCAATACGAAGTTTGTGATTGCCGCTCCACTCCAGTGTCGTGAGCAGCACGTTCTTACCTTGATCACTAAAGCCTGCATCGCCACAAATCAAAGTAGGAAAACTCTGATGGGAGCTACGGCCTCGCGTGTTTCCAATATCCAGGGCGAAGTGACCAAGGGGGATTCGTTCGCGAAGTAGCTCATTCGCCCAAAATCCACCGTAGCGCTCCACCTCGCAATGGGAACTGGGCAGCGGCAGATGTACGGATGCTAGCCAATCGACGTCTAAATCGTCATCGGGATCAGAGTTAAAGATGGTGCTCTCACTGCAAAACACCCCGGAGCTCGTAGCGCGGATGACAATTCTTACTTCGACACCGGCTTGAACATCCGCGAGATAAATCTCCAGAGCGCCGTCGCTAGAGGTACATCGAGCTACACTCAAACTCGTTAGCAAGGCTTTTCCGTTTCGTCTCGCCTGAAGTGCCGCCTGTGCCTGTGAATGACCATCCTGTGTGGGAAAACCATCGGGCCGAAACTCGCAATCCAGTTCTCCGTGCGCTGTGGGTGCGTTCGTCAGGAATGAAATCTCTTCCAGATCCAGTGCGTCGGGTAGCCGTTGGCCTAAATAAGATAGCGACAAGCGCTCATCACTGCAGTCGACGACAAGTGTGCTGTTACCGGCATCCAGGCGACTGAGGGTCAAGCCGGAATTGCCTTTCCAAAAGACAACCTGGCCTGCCCCTTAAAGATCAGGTGATTGCTTATCAGTGCGACAGCAATGCAAAAAACCAGCGTAATAGCCATGAGGTGGATATAGTGAATCGGCGTCCATACAAAAGAAAACACCGCATAAAGAGCCACGCCACTGACCATCGCGATTCCTGCAGCACCTGCGGCAACACCACTGAATACTAAACCTACGATAAACACCGAAAGAATGGGCATGCTGAGCAATCCGTTGAGCTGCTGTACGAGGTTGATGATGCTTTCTGCGCCGTCATAGATGGGTACCAGCAACAATGAGCAAACGACAAAGGCGACGGAGACCAATATGTTCAGTCTGTGTACGTTGGTCTCTTTGTTGAGATAAGGCTCATGAAGGTCGATGACATAGAGCGTAGAAGAAGAGTTCAGGACACTGTTAAAGCTGGTGAGTACCGCTGCGACCATCATGGCGGCGAAAGTGCCCGAGAGCCAGCCAGGAAGAAGGTCACCCACAAGGGTTCCAAAGGTGGCATCACCGATATCTCCGTAAAGCTTGTACGCACAGATACCGGGAATAACAATAATGGCCGGCACGATGAGTAACCGGATAGCCGCTGCTGCAAGAACGCCTTTCTGCGCTTCTTTTACCGTCGGCGCCGCCATTGCCCGCTGGGTAATCGTTTGATTGGTACTCCAGTAAAAAATTTGGATAAACAACATGCCGGTAAACAGTGTCGTCCAGGGGATGGGCGAATCCGGCCCTCCAATCAACGTGAGTCGCTCGACAGGGATGCCCGAAAAGTCAAAGTTGATGGCATCCAAAGACAGCCACACCACAAGAAGACTTAGGCTGAGAAGACCGATGCCACTGAGGGTGTCGGACACGGCGACAGCGCGGAGTCCCCCGAATATCGCATAGGACGATCCCAGAGCCGCCAGCGCGCAGGCGATGGTAAGCGTGGAAGCGTCCAGCCCGAACATGGATTTAAGAAACAGGGATCCCGTGTAAAGCATGATCGGAAGATAGAGAAACACGTTGCCCATGAGGAACAGTATGGAAACCAAAGAGCGCAAAGACTGTTTTCCGTAGCGCTTCTCAAGAAGTTCGGTTGTTGTTGCGCAGTTGTAGCGATAGTAGATAGGCACAAAAACGAATGCCAGTATCAATAAGCCTACGACGGCGGCCAGTTCCCACCAGGCCAGTAAGAGCATTTGGTTGCCGTTCATGCCCACAAGCTGATCGGTACTTAAGTTGGTTAATGTGATGGACCCGGCAATGAAGTACCAGGACAGGGTTCGTCCCGCTAAAAAGTACTCGGCATTGTCATCCCCGCTGCGCGGCGCTTTTCGGCACTGCAAGTAGGTAAACACTGCAATAGCTGCGGTGATGGCGGCAAAGACAAGGAACTGAGTGTTCATGATGGAACCTTAGTAAATAGGACTTTGCGAAGTTGCTCTGCCGCACGCTCAGGTGTTAAGTCCCGTTGGGATTCCCCAAGCATTTCAAACCCCACCATGTGTTTGCGCACCGTCGCTGAACGCAGCAGCGGTGGATAAAAGTGCGCATGCAACTGCCATGATTCTTTGTCAGCTGTTGCCGGTGCTCCATGCCACCCCATGGAGTAGGGGAAGGGTACCGAGAAAAGCCCATCATAAGCCCCAAGAAGCTGTTTAAGAATCGCAGCCAGTGAGCCGCGCTGAGCGCCGGTGAGCGCGGGCAGTGTTGCGACCTGCTGGAGAGGCAACAACAGTACCTCGAAAGGCCAGGTTGCCCACCAGGGAACCACCGCCAGCCAATGCTCGTTACCGCACACTACCCGCTCCGCTCTGGAGTGTTCTTTAAGCGCATAGTCCAGCAGCATCGGTGTTCCGTGATCAGCAAGATACTGAGTCTGTTGCCTTGCTTCTACGGCGATCTCGCTGGGCAGAGTATCCAGAGCCCAAATTTGACCGTGAGGATGGGCATTTGAGCAGCCCATGGTGGCGCCGCGATTCTCAAATATCTGCACGTGCTCAAAGTCTTTGCTCAGGGATAGCGTCTCTTCAGACCAGGCGTCTATCACCGTGAGAAGCTGTGTCTCGTCCATGTTGGCCAAGGTGAGATTGTGCTGCGGGCTGTAACAAATGACTCGGCATCGGCCGCGAACGTCGGCGCTGTGGAACAACCCGTCCTCCGAAGATTCGGTTTCCATCGCCTCGTTACCGGACAGTAGTGCCGGAAAATCATTGTCGAAAACGAACACGTCCGGATAGTCGGGATTCACCTTTCCGCCAGCGCGTTCGTTCCCGGGACAGAGATAGCAATCTTGGCTGTAGGATGGCTCTGGGTTTGGAGTGTCTTCTACTTGCCCTTGCCAAGGGCGCTGGTCTCGTTGCGGAGATACCAGTACCCAGCGATCCGAGAGGGGGTTGTAGCGGCGGTGCGGTTGCCTGCTCACGGGCATTTCCAGGCTTTCGCGCCGGCCACTGCACTCACCCAGCGAATAGTGGGTTCACCATAGCCTGCACTGCTAAAGCGTTCTGTAACCAGACGCTCAAAAGAGCGAGTGTGTTCGCGATCCACGAAAGCGACCATCGATCCTCCAAAACCTCCGCCCGTCATGCGTGCGCCGATAGCGCGAGCTTCCTTTGCTGCCGCAACGAGGGTGTCGAGCTCGGTGCAGCTCACAGCAAAGTCCCGGGACAAACTCTCGTGGCTGGCATACATCAGATGACCCGCCGCAGCTAAGTCGTTCTTTGCCAGGGCGTCGGCGAACGTACGGACACGCGTATTTTCACTCAGCACATGGCGCGCTCGCTGACGCACGGTCTCATCGGTGATTCGAATCAAGTCGTCAGTTTTTGCATCCCGCAGCAACTGACCCAGCTGTGTCTGTGCTGTCTCGACTTGCGCCCGTCGTTCAGCGTAGCCGCCATCTGCCAGCGCATGACTCACACCGGAATCTACGACAGCGATGCATAGCTGCTCGGGCACCGTTACGGTTTCAAGGCTCTGGGTACGACAGTCGAGGAGCATCGCTTTGTTTTCTTCTGCAAAGGTCACTGCAAACTGATCAAGGATGCCGCAGGGTACGCCAGCGTAGTCGTGTTCTGCTTTTTGGCACAGCAGCGCTCTTTCCCTGTTAGAAACGGTCTTGCCGCTTGCCACTTCAAGGAGCGTAGCGAAACAAAGCTCCAGGGATGCGCTGCTGGACAAACCGGCGCCAAGTGGCAAGTTGCCGCCTACAACAACATCCATTGCAGGGACTGAAAAGCCTCGTTGTCGATACTGTTTGAGTACGCCACGGAGGTAATCCGTCCAATCACCATTGCGGGAGCTATCGTCGTTTAGAGGCAGCGTGGTCTTCCCCCCTTGGGTGCTGAAGACATGTATAGCGTCATCATCGCGAGGCGAGGCGACTGCCAGGGTGTAGAGATCAATACCCATAGGTAGGGCGAAACCCTCAGAGTAGTCCGTGTGATCGCCGATGAGGTTGACGCGGCCGGGTGCTTTGGCTGCCCAGGCGGGCATCGCGGCGCTACGCTCTCGTAAAGCTGCCTCCAGCGGGGGAAAGAGATCGTCCAGCCTCGCGTTCACAGCATTATTCACCGGGCGTATTCCATACCGCGTAACTACCTTGAAGGAGGTCGATGTCACCCAGGACGCGGCTCGCTCCCTCAACTTCGAAGCGCCGAATATCCGGTGAGAAGTTAAAAGCGAAGGTAAGGGATCCCCGGGATCGCACCCGCAGGCCCTTTGGGACAGGTCTGCACCGATAGTCTCGAGCAGACAGGATTTTTTCCATGACCACCGTGAGAAACTCCGCGGGCACATGGGCGTTTATGTAGTGATTGTTGTTAGCGCTGTACCACAATCCCGCGCTGTCATCGCAACGAATGCGTGGTTCAAGCTCAGACTCTACGGATTCATGCCAGCGGCTCGCCTCGTAGGACTCGCCGGCATAGTTGAATGAACGAACTGCACCTGAGCGCATGCTGTCCACGGCAAGTACTCGCAGTGGAATGATCTCTTGCAGAGCGCCAGGCGCTAGCGTGGTCGGCAGCGCGCAGTGCTCATCCCTGGAGCCGCTTCGGGCACCAATGAGGCAAGCCGCGCCGGAAGCCTTTGCGCGAGCAACAAAGGCTGAATCTACAATAATGGTACCCGGAACAATTATCAGCTCGTAGCCCTGCAAGTCGGACTGCGCGACCACGAAGTCGATGTCCAGACCCAGAGTGCGGGCGGCACTGTAGTAGTGGAAGGCGCTTTCCAGCTGATCCATTCCCGGCGCATGGGGCTGAATTGTGCTCGCCCAACAGGATGGGTAATCGAAGAGTATGGCGATAGGTGCGGCTTGGCTAAGCGTTGCCGGTAGGTTCTCAAGCTCAGACGCTAACTGGCCTACCGGGGCCCATGCTGGCGCAGCTTCTCCCGTTGGTAACCTCAGAGCGGCATGCATCTGCTCCTGCGCCCTTGGCAGCTGTTGATAACGAAAATAGCTGACAAACTCAGCGCCATGAGCGACAGCTTCCATGCCCCAAAACGCTGGCGCATTATCCAGCGGTTGGGCATTGGACTGAGCCCAATTGACCGGTCCGGGCTGTTGCTCCATCACCGCAAAACGGCCACGTCCTACGGCGCGATACAAGTCATGATGAAACGCCGCCCAGTCCGGGTGACCAATGCGGCGATAAAGCAGCTTTTCTTCGTCGCTGAACCAACCCTGATCGAGGAATCCCAAGGGGTAGCTGTCCCAGGTAGCCACATCTAAATCTTCACCCACAGCAAAGTGATCAAACTCGACAAAGTTGCCCATAAAGTTATGGGTCACCCAACGTTCGGAGCCCCGGGACTCTCTCAGCAACTGGCGCTGTTCCTTATTGAATTGACGCACTTGCTCAGAGGCAAAGCGCCAGTAGTCCAGACGGTGCGCCGGGTTTACCTCGGTAACGGTGAGATTGGGAAGGCCGACTTCGGCAAAGCTACGATACTCCTGACTCCAAAAAACCGTTCCCCAGGCCCTGTTTAAGGCATCAATGTCGTCATAACGTTTTTCAAGCCAGCGCTGAAATACGCGCTCGTCATCGGGGCTATAACTCAGTGTAGTTTCGTGGCATCCATATTCGTTATCTAACTGCCAACCTACAATGGCAGGGTGCGCCGCATAACGATCGATGACGGCCTGACTGATGCGCGCGGACTCATCGCGATATACCGCGCTCGCAAAACGATAGTGCCGTCGAGAACCAAACCGACGAACATTGTCATTAATGTCCACGGGCAGAATGTCGGGGGAGCGCTCGATCAACCACAAAGGCGGGCAGGCTGTGGGCGTGCACATAATGATTTGAAGGTCTTCGGTGGCGAGGGTCTCTATAGCCGTATCCAGCCACTGCCAATCGAAATGTCCCGGACTGGGCTCGATACGAGACCAGGCAAACTCCGCGATACGCACGAGCTTGATACCGCCGCTGCGCATGGTGCGCGCGTGTTCAGCCCACAGCTTTTGTGGCCAGTGCTCGGGGTAGTAGCAAACGCCTAGGGAGGCCAAAGCCATTTTTCACCTCGTTAAACTCTCAATCGTTGCGCCAGCAGTAGCGCCAGAAACGCTGCAACCGCACCTGCTACGCCCGTCCAACCCAGGTCAATGGAACTTGTCACCGCTCCACCCAGTGATGATCCCAAGCCTTGCCCAGAATAAACCATCGATCCATTGAGCGCGAAGGCGATAGTTGTCGCTGGTCCCGCAGCGATTGCGAGTTGTGTTTGCGCAACGGGCGTCGTGGCGAATAGCGCCGCCGAGTTAAGTGCCATCGTGAATACCAAAACAGGAATCGACAGTGCGCCAAGATCAAGAAGCATACCTACAGAAAAGAGCAGCTGCGTCAGCAATACGACGCTGAGGAGTATGCTCAAGGCAGTGCGCGCGGAGAGTCTGGCGAGCATGGCTCCGGCGGGTAGTCCCAAGAGACTGCCTATGCCCGTAGAGAGTTGTATGGCGGCGATGCCCGTGCCAGTAATCCCGGTAGACGCCGTGATAACCGGACCAATGAAACTCACGGTGGCAAAGGTTGCGCCGAAGCCCAGCATAGTGATCGCCATTAGCTTGGGGTTCTCACCCACGAGAGCCCTGCGAAAACTGGATGCGCCAGGTTCTGGAGCGTGAATGTGCGCCGGGGCGAATACACCGATGATGATAAAGGCAGCAGCCGAAATGCTCGTCGCGAGCCAGAAAGCCGCGCGCCAGCCATAAATATCGCCCAGGATGCTGCCGATGGGTATGCCTATAAGAAATGCCAGTGTGTAACCGGCCAACACCGTCGCTATGGCCTTGGGTCGAATTTCTTCGGGGACAAGGGTTACTGCAAGCGTTGTCGCCAGCGGTAAGGTGAGTGCGGCAAAGAAGCCCGCTGCAAACCGAATGCTAGCGATGGTTATTAGATCCGGGGCAAGGGCTGAGCCTAGATTCATGATCGCAAGGATTGCCAGCACCCAAAGCAGTAGCTGTTTTCGATCAAACTTGGAGAACAGCCGCGCTAGAATCGGGCCGCCAATGCCGCAGGCAAGAGCAAACACAGTTTGCAGCTGGCCGACGCTTGCGATGCCAACCCCCAGGTCTTGAGACATTGGCTCGATAAGGCCTATGTAAATGAAGGCACTAGTGCCGAGCGCGAAGGGGGCAAAAGCAAGACTCAATATTCTGGGATTCAAGGTTTCAGGTCCTAAAAGTTAGGGATTACGGCGGCGCAGGGAATATCCACACAGCTTGAATTGGGTGGTGATAAGGAGATACTACGGGCCGCGAGTACTGTAACGATAAACATCATACGTTCTAAGAGAGGTGTAGGTTCATGAGGATACTGGCTGTAGTAGCTCTGCTTGTGCTGGTGAGTTCGGTGCTTAGTTTTGGGATCGGTCCCGGAATGCTTGAACGGTCGCTGAACAAAGTGATGGAGCATGAACCTTATGTGATATCTGATGAAGCCCGAGCGCTGCATGATTCATTGGTCGTCGGGGACTTACATACCGACAGCACGCTTTGGGCAAGAGACCTGACCCAGAGAGCTGATCGTGGTCATGTAGATTTACCTCGGCTTAGAGAAGCAAACGTGGCACTACAGGCCTTCACCTTTGTGACGCGTTCTCCCAAGGGCCAGAACTATGAAAGCAATGACGCGGATGCACCCGACAACATTACCCTTGTAGCGCTTATGCAGCGCTGGCCCGCGGCGACCTGGTCCAGCCTGACCGAGCGTGCGCTGGTGCAAGCTAACAAGCTTGCGCGTATCGAAGCGAAGGACCCCACAGTCCTGCGCGTGCTCAGAACCCGGAGTGATCTTACGTCAGTCATGGAGGCGCGGGAGAAGGGCTTGCAAACCATTGGCGCTTTGCTGGGAATCGAGGGATCTCATGCTCTTGATGGATCATTGGAAAACATTGATCGATTACGCGAGGCCGGTGTTCGCATGTTTGGCCTGCATCACTTTTTTGACAATGCGCTTGGCGGATCACTACACGGCACCGGCGGTGGTGGCCTGAGTGAATTTGGCAGAGACGTGGTCACGCGGATTGACGAGCGCGGTGCAATCATCGATGTCGCGCATTCCTCAGAGCAAAGCGTTAGAGATGTTTTGGCCATGAGTGACTCGCCTTTGGTGGTGAGTCATACAGGGTTTCAGGGCTATTGTCCGACGCCAAGAAACATTAGCGACGAGCTCATGCAACAAATTGCAGAAGGTGGCGGATTGATTGGCGTGGGCTATTGGGATGCCGCGATCTGCGACGTGTCTCCCGCAGGAATTGTGCGTGCTATTCGCTATGGCATTGATCTCGTGGGTGTTGCGCATGTTGCCCTCGGGTCGGACTACGATGGCTCAACTACCGTGCCCTTCGATACCTCGGAGCTGGCTGCGCTCACGCAGGAAATGCTCAATCAGGGTTTTAGCGAAGAGGAAATCCGCATGGTGATGGGCGGTAATATGCTGCGGTTTTTGCGACAGAACTTACCCGCTGAAAAGGCCTAGAAACAGATGGCGGCCTTGTCACCTGAGGACAATTTTACTGAACGCTGGCAACCTTGGAGCGTGACGTCCGGCGTTGCACAATCGATGCCCTCAAAAAGACACTGGCGATAACTTAGAAGGAGTAGCGCATGTCAGGCAACGAAGTTCTCACAGAAAAGATCGATGGCGTAATGGTCATTACCCTTAATCGGCCCGAAGCTAAAAATGCGGCTAATCGTGCTCTGTCCGAGGCTGTCGCTGCGGCCATGGATGAGCTCGAGGCTGACGACAGCTTGCGGGTCGCGGTTCTAACCGGTGCTGGCGGCACTTTTTGTTCAGGTATGGATCTTAAAGCGTTTGTCAGCGGCGAGTTGCCCTTCGTAGAGGGTCGGGGCTTTGCAGGACTCACAGAGTATCGGTCTGCGAAGCCCACCATCGCAGCCGTGGAGGGCTATGCCCTGGCCGGCGGTTTTGAGCTGGCTATCAGCTGCGATCTGATTGTTGCATCGCAGAGCAGTAAGTTTGGCATTCCCGAAGTAAAGCGAGGACTCGCCGCCGCAGCGGGTGGCCTGGTAAAACTTCCCAAGCAAATCCCCTCAAGAGTGGCTATGGAGCTTGCGCTCACAGGCGAGTTTATCAGCGCCGATAGAGCCTATGAATTGGGTTTGATTAATCGCATTGCGGAACCCGGCAAAGCGCTTGAGACTGCGCAGGAGCTCGCAAAGACTATTGCTGGCAATGGTCCCCTCGCCGTTGCAGCCAGCTTGAAGGCTGTCTCGGGTGCTCAGGACTGGAGCAGCGAAGAGATGTTTGCCAAGCAACAGGAAATTGTCGGACACGTGTTTACAAGCGAGGACGCCATCGAGGGCGCAACGGCCTTCGCGCAGAAGCGTGCGCCGAACTGGAAAGGTAAGTAGGAGCTTATGGCTATGAGTGAAGCATGGATTATTGACGCCTGTCGGACGCCGCGGGGTATCGGCAAAAAGGGTAAGGGGGCTTTGGCGCATCTCCATCCCCAGCATCTGGGCTCGACGGTACTCAAGGCACTTGCTGAACGCACCAGCATCAACACCGCTGATGTTGACGATATTGTCTTTGGCACCAGTTGGCAGCGTGGTACTCAGGGTGGTGACCTGGCACGCATGGCGGCTTTAGATGCAGGTTATGACGTTCGCAGCTCTGCGGTGACCCTGGATCGTTTTTGTGGCTCGGGTATTACCTCGGTCAATATTGCTGCCGCTTCGATTATGAGTGGCATGGAAGATCTTGTGGTGGCCGGTGGCTGCGAAATGATGTCGCTGTTCGGCTCGGACCCCAGTCAGTCGCCGTTTATGGATAACGATAATCTGCACTTGAGAGAGATGCATCCCCAGCCCCATCAGGGGGTGTGCGCCGATGCCATTGCGACACTGGAAGCGATCCCAAGGACAGCGCTTGACGAGCTGGCTATCACCTCCCAGCAAAATGCGGCAGCGGCTATTGCCGGCGGACATTTTGAGCGCAGCCTGATTCCCGTACTGAATGCTGATGGCAGCGTCGCACTGGATCACGAAGAGTTTCCTCGCCCCGAAACTACACTGGAAGGCCTGGCTGGGCTTAAGGCATCGTTTGAGCCGATCGCTGACTATCCCCTTGATGAGCAGGGCACGACCTATCGCAAGTTAGTGAATCAGGTGTATCCGGATCTTCAAATCAAGCATGTGCATCATGCGGGTAATTCATCCGGCGTTGTCGACGGTGCGGCCGCGTTGCTGTTGGCGTCTCCCGAGTATGCAAAGGCCCATGGACTCAAGCCGCGGGCGCGGGTGGTGGCAATGGCTAACATGGGGGATTCTCCCACGCTGATGCTCAATGCTCCTGTTCCTGCCGCGCAGAAAGTACTTAAAAAGGCGGGCATGAGTCTTTCGGATATCGACCTCTTTGAGATCAACGAGGCTTTTTCAGTAGTTACCGAGAAGTTTATTCGTGACCTCGATCTGGATCGTAGCAAGGTTAATGTTAACGGCGGCGCAATGGCTCTCGGCCATCCTATCGGCGGTACAGGCTCAGTATTGATAGGGACTATTCTTGACGAGCTAGAGCGCAGGGATCAGCAATTTGGTCTGGTGACCATGTGCGCAGCGGGCGGTATGGCGCCGGCAATTATCATCGAGCGTATAGCAGCATAAGCAGTATAAAGAGCGAACAGCTCTTCCGTAATAACCCCGGCACTTACTTGGGAGTAGTTCTGTGTTTGAGTTTAGCCAAGCCTCATTAGCGTATCAGGATCAGTTGCGCACCTTTATGGATGCGCATATTTATCCCAACGACGAGACCTATCGGCAGCAACTTGATGCTGCGGACAACCGTTTTGCCTACTTGCCGATAATGGATGAGCTCAAAGCAAAGGCCAGAGACGCCGGACTGTGGAACATGTTTGTACCACCCAAACTGGCAGAACATGTTGATCACGATGGACTGAGCAATCTCGATTATGCGCCTCTTGCAGAGATCATGGGGCGCGTTATCTGGTGTCCCGAAGTCTTCAACTGCAACGCGCCGGATACGGGCAACATGGAAGTCTTCATGAAGTACGGCACGCCGGAGCAGCAGGCCCAGTGGTTGACGCCCTTACTGGCTGGAGAGATCCGCTCGGCTTATGCCATGACCGAGCCCCAGGTCGCATCTTCGGATGCGACAAATATAGAGCTATCCATTCGCCGGGACGGCGATGATTACGTCCTCAACGGTAGCAAGTGGTTTATCTCCGGCGCTATGTATGAGCGCTGTGCGATTTTTAT